>CALYOH010000153.1 GCA_945228905.1 uncultured Caryophanales bacterium | reverse complement strand
TAATTATTAATTACTTTATATGTATTTCCATCAATAACTTCAGTAGTATAATAGCTTTGCCTATCAATATTAACTTCATTAATTTCATCATCTAAATTATCTATCTGGAATATTTCTTCTTCTGCTGTTTCTTTAGATAAGTTTTCACCTTCACTTATAACAGTACTATGAAATTCCTTATTATCTAAGATATTAATATAATCTGTATTATTAGTTGGTTCCTTTGTTCTAGACCATATAACATCTAAAACCTCTGCTCCATGATCAGCATATGCGTTTATATTGCTATTGGTAGCTAATACCTTACTAGAAGAAACTATTACAAAAATAATATATATAAATAATAATATTTTTATTCCTTTCCCCTTTAGCATTTGCTTACCACCTCAGCTTTTTTTCTGCTACTTTTAAATATTTCAGATAATAGAACAATTAATGCTATGATTCCTAAAACTATAAATATATTATTTTGAATAAATAACATTATTGATCCTAATGCAGGAATTATAATAATAACCTTTCCTACTATCATGTCTTTTCTTACCGGGAATGAATCAACTGTATTATTAGCATCACCCTGTGTTACATAATATTCACCATTATTTTGTTCTTCAACTATTCTATGAGTTACAATACTGTCAGTTTGCTCACCTGAAAAAGTAACAATATCACCTACTTCTACTTGATTTTCCTTATATTCCTCAATAATAATTAAACTACCTGGATTTATAGTTGGAGACATACTTCCTGTAAGTACATTACAAAAAGCAAATCTTCCAATCTTTTTTACACCCTTATATTCATTAGCACTAAAAGATAATATACTAAATCCTATTATGATAGCTATAAAAGCATAAAAAACTATATTATATAAAACTTTAATTACCTTTTTCATTTAGTTCTACTCCTTTGTTAGACTGCTATTTAGAATCTTACTTATCACAAAAGACTAACTGGTTATAACTCCAAGTTAGTCTTTATTTTAAAATTATTTCTTTATTAATTTATATCCAAATAATATTGATAATGCTGATATTAAAACTACATATATAATATTATCTTTACCAGTTTGAGGTAGTTTAAAAAGCTTGTTATGCCACTTACTATAATCCTCATATTCTTCGGTAATAAAGAAATTAATATTAAAAACACCATATTTATTTTGAAAATCATTACCCACAGAACTTCCATCTAATTTAGAGATGACCTTTAATATTGATTCATTATTTTTTATTATTTTTCCTAAGTTTATATAATTATTCTTAAGAATATCTATATCAGATGCTTGTCCTTTATAAATTACTTTATTATCATATATTAAAGTTATTTCTAATTTATCTAATAAATAAAATTCATCCTCTTTATTAGTTATTTCCTCTGCATTCATTACTATGTTAAATACTTTATTAGATTTATTTTTTATTCGTAAGTTTTTCTCTATATAATCACCTGGCATAAGATTACTTGCATTTATAAAAACAGAGGTTTCATCATTATTAAATAAATTATTACGTCCTATAACCAACTCTGAATCTATATTGTCCCTTGCTATTTCACCTATAGTATCTGCTTTTATATCATTAAATGGAATAATAATTATAGTAATAAAAATTATAAATAATGTTTTATATATCCAGTTCATTTTTTTACTCATTATCTTCTATTATTTAATTAGTTATTATTAACGTGAGTTTTACCATTTGCTTCTTTATAAGAATCTACTAATCCATCTAACATACTAATAATGCTTCCTTCTACATTTTCAGTAATTTTCCACTCTTCTCTATAGGCATCTTTATTTACTTGAACTGTTTCAGATTCAATTATTATATTCATTTCTTTGTTAGCATATTCACTTTGATCTGTTACTGCTCCACTTAATCTAACGGCATCTAATAACTGTGCAGTTTGACGTTCAATATTATCTGTATTAACTGGTAATATTGATGTATAGTAGAAATAGCCATCCTTTCCGCATACCCATTTTGCAGTATCATTTACGCCTGAATTAACTTCTGTTTGAACATTTTCTGCAAAAACTAATTGTATTACATCAGTTTCTAAATCGTTATCTGCTACATCTTCATTAGTAACCCATTGTGGTGTTATTTTAACTCTTAATAAAGCTTCTGACTTACCAGTATTTTTTATCCATACATCCTTATTAACTTCATCTCCTGGTAATAAATCTTTTGAAGCTCCTTTTTTATTAAAATCTTCTACTATTTTATGACTAATTGAACCTGTACTAAAATGGTTTGTTTCAGCATCTTTAGATGTAAACCAAGCTAATGATCCTCCCACTACTGTTACTGCTAATACTCCTGCTGCTATCATTAATGACAACTTTTTCTTATTCATTATGTACTCCCCCTAAATTCCTTTACTCTAATATGTATTTAAATATTTATATATATCTTCTAATTCTAAGGAAAAATAAAAGCTATTATATATAAAGATACTTATAAAAATATCATTATATATAATAGCCGGTTGCACTAC
>CALYOH010000152.1 GCA_945228905.1 uncultured Caryophanales bacterium | reverse complement strand
TACTATACACTATATAGATTATTTCAAAAATTTCTTTTTGTTACTATAAGTCGCCTAATATATGAAATATTCTACTATTTTTAATTAATAAAACTATTATATATTTAATAACAACTTATCTAGACAATGAATATAATATAGATATATAAAAAACCACAACATATATAAAATAGTTTCCTATCTTATATATGTTGTGGCAAAACTTAACTTCTAATTTTCAATTAAATTTCCACTAATTACTCTTTCTTTACTTTTCCAGAATACTATTGCAGATATTATTACTAATAAGCAGAATCCTGCATATACCCAGAATAATTGGTTACCCATACTACCAAATAGAATTATTAATGATCCTATTGTAGCTAGTATTGGATTTATTGTAGAGTTCCAAATACCTTTGATTTCACCACTTCTTCCTAATTTAAATACCTTGAAGTATAGAATCATGTATAAAGTGTAACTCATTGTAATTGATATTTCTGATATATCTGAATTTGGAAGAATTCCAAATTTAGTTGTTATATAATGAACAATGAACCATACTGTACATATTGCAAATGCAACTAAAGCTGAATTTACAGGCATTAATACTTTTTCATTTACTTTAGAAACAAACTCTGAATTAGGGAACATATTTCTTTCTGCTAAAGAATGTGGTAATCTTATCATCCCTAAAGTTAATCCATTAATTGTTCCTATTATAGATATTACTACAAATACTACTACTATTTTAGCTCCCCATGGACCTAATAAGTTAGTAGCTGCTAAATCAACGTGAGCATCACCAAGAGCCATAATTGTTTCTGGTCCTATGTAAATACTTATTCCAACAAAGTATAATACGTACACAATTAAAATAAATATAGGTGCTATTATTAAAGCCTTTGGTAAATTTCTTTTTGAATCTTTTATTTCATGACCTATAGATGTAGCAACTACCCATCCATCAAATGAAAAGGCAATTGGTGCTATAGCAGCAATCCATCCAACTGATTGCATTGATGTCACATGACTTAATGAGATATTACTTACATCACCAAAAATTAAACCTGCAATTGCAATTAAAGCTAATGGTATTAATTTTATAATAGTAGATGCATTTTGAAATAATCCACCTAACTTTGCAGATAAAGTATTCATTACAAATAAGAATGCCATAACAGCAAATCCTATTAACATTTGTACTTCTAATGTACCTTCCACTCCAAATAACATGCATATGTATATTCCTGCAACCCAAGAAACAACTGCTATTAGAGTAGGGAAATATAAAAATGTTTGGAACCATCCAAATGCACATGCTAATGATTTATTATAATTTTCTTCAGCATATGCTATTAATCCACCTGATTGTGAACTTCTAGAAGCAAGTTGTGATATTGTTAAACTTCCAAATATTATTGCAATAGCCGCTATACAGAATACTAATACTCCTAGAGCAATACTTCCACCCGTAGCCACTAGTATATTATCACTTTTAAAGAATATTCCAGATCCTATAACTATTCCAACTATCATAGTTATGGCTGTAAATAATCCATATTCATTTTTTTTCATTCTTTTCCCCCCAATGTTCTTTCATAATTTTTTCTTAAGATTAAAAATTAGACTTTCCTTTTACTTAATTGAAAATAAAGGTTAATCTTTCTATTATCTGCTAAGTTTTTATTAATATATCATGAAATTATACTTTAGTAAATATTACATTGTATTTTTTTTTATTTTATTGCTTTTTTAAGATAATTTTTAACAAACTATCATTGATATTATCTAAAAATCTCTTCTCCCATTTGCACAAAACTTTGTAGTGCCATAAAGAATTTTATATCACATCTTTCACCACTATTTAATATTTTAATAGCATCTTCTTTAGATAATAATATAGTTTCTATGTCTTCATCTTCTTCTAAATTTTCATCTGATATTTTTCCAGAACAAGTACAATAAACTAGAGAAACTGATTCATCTGTCATTCCTGGTGATAAATATAACTTTTGCCCAATTTTATCTTCAATAACCTCTTCTAAGTCTAAACCTGTTTCTTCCTTTAGTTCTCTTTTTACTGTTGATATAATATCATCATTGTTATCTATTAAACCTGCTGGTAATTCATAAACATAATTATTTAAAGGTATTCTAAATTGTCTTATAGCAACTAATTTCTTTTCTTCCTTATGAAAGGCTAATATAACCACAGCATCAACTTTATCTTCTTTTCCATCAAAGAATTGTTGTTCTAAATCTTCCTTGCTTTTTCTTGTTGCAATAGTCCATGATTTTTTATTTCCACCTTTGTTAATATAGTTTGCATTATAAAGACTTAAAAATTTAGTTTCTGCTAATGTTTCTATATTTTGTACTTTATTTTTCATTGATATAATCTCCTCCAACTCTAATTATATATTTTTATAGTGTAATACTAGATAAAATTTTATTCTAGTATAATAACCTTATATATTATATTTTATAACATAAATTTATACAATAAAAGAAAAAAGCACTAA
>CALYOH010000151.1 GCA_945228905.1 uncultured Caryophanales bacterium | reverse complement strand
ATTAAGTCTTTTGATGTTATAATGGAAACTTGTGAATTTAATAAAAATAAATTATTAAATAAAATAAAAAAATTATCAGAAGAAAATCCAAAGGAAGAAGCTTATAAAGTTTGGTTAGAGGAAATCAATGCATTAGATGAATCAAACATGGATTTAACAGAAATCATAACTGATGAAATTAAAAATACTATAGAAGTTGATAAGCTAGATAAAGAATCATATGTATATAATTATGTAGAAGCTTGGGAGTATTATAGTAAGGGGCAATATGATAAGGCATTAGAGGCTTGTAATGCTGCTATTGTAGCTAATCCTGAATATACAAATGACTTTGCAATTTTAATTCCTAAAATATTAATTGCAACAGGAAACTCTGATAAGATAGAAGGGTACTTTAGAACAGCTATATACAATGAACCATTTAATTACAACTTAATTACAAGTATAGGAAAAATATATGAAAATGATTTAAAAAATTATGAGAAGGCTAAAGAAAGCTTTAATTTTGCATTATCATTAAATAAAGATGAAGATGCAATATATTATGATTTAGCTTTTGTTAATTTAGCTATGGAAAATATTGATGAAGCTATTACGGATTTAAAAAAGGCAATATCAATAAATGAAAATTATTATAAATACTATAGAACTTTAGGAACTGTATATTTTAATAATAAAGATTATGATAAAGCAATTGAAAGTATAAAAAAAGCATATTCATTAAATGAAAATGATGTTTTATCACTTAATAATGCTGCTTGTTATTATGTAATGGTGGATAAAGATATATGGAGAGGATATTCTAATATAGAATCTGCATATAATGATATGCCAAGTGATTTAGATCAGGAGTTAAAAGATTTAATTACAAATAACTATGAAGCAATTAAAAAAGTATATGATAAGTATGTTAATGATGAAAGTACAGTTATTAATCTTGATAATTTAGAGTTAGCATATTAATAAAGATAAATGAATAATATAGAAATATTAAAGGTAGATTCTAGTAATCTACCTTTTTGTTATTAATAATTCCAAAAAGTGAATTATTGAAAAAATACTTTCCAGATATTGTAATTTATGATATTATAATAGAAGAATAAATATTCAGAATTTTATGAATAAGAGTGTAATAAGAAGAAATTTAACGGGGAAAAATGCTGAAAATTTATTAGATAATGGGGTAGGGAGGAATTTTCAAATGGAACAAAAAATTAAAAAAATAGCTTTATTAACAGGTGGTGGAGATTGTCCAGGTTTAAATGCAGTAATAAGAGCGGTAACAAGAACAGCAATATTAAACTACGGCATTGAAGTAATAGGATACAAGTTCGGATATAGAGGATTATATAATAATGATTTTATTCCATTAACATTAGATACAGTATCAGGAATATTACATAGAGGAGGTACTATTCTTTATAGCTCAAATAAGGATAATTTATTTGATTATCTAGTTGAAGAAAATGGAGAAATGGTAAAAAGAGATGTTTCTGATGTGGCAGTGGAAAATCTTAAAAAAGAAGGTGTTGACGTATTAGTAGTTATAGGGGGAGATGGTACATTAACATCTGCGAGAGATTTTGCAAGAAAAGGTGTTAAGGTAATAGGTGTTCCTAAGACTATTGATAATGATTTAGCATCAACAGATGTAACTTTTGGATTTAATACAGCAATTGATGTTGTAACTGAAGCTTTAGATAGACTCCACACAACTGCAGAATCACATCATAGAATAATGTTATGTGAGGTAATGGGAAGAAATGCTGGATGGATAGCGTTAGAAGCCGGAATAGCAGGATCAGCAGATATTATTTTATTACCAGAAATTCCATATGATATTAATAAAATTGCTGAAAAGGTAAAAGAGAGAGAAGAAGAGGGTAAAAACTTCACTATTATAGTTGTATCAGAAGGGGCTAAACCTAAAGATGGAGAAGTTGTAGTGGCAAAAATTGTTGCTGATAGCCCAGATCCTATAAGATTAGGAGGAATAGGTAATAAGCTTGCAGGTGATTTAGAAAAGCTAATTAAAGATCATGAAGTTAGATGTACAGTATTAGGTCATATACAAAGAGGAGGTAATACTTCAACATATGATAGGATACTATCAACAAGATATGGTGTTGCAGCTGTTGAGCTTATGATGAGTGGTAAATTTGGAGAAATGGTTTGTTTAAAAGGTGATACTATAAGTAGCGATAGTTTAGAAAATGTAATTGGACAAAAAACCAAAAATGTTAATATCGATGGTGAATTAGTACAAGTTGCTAAGAAAATAGGTATTACTTTTGCTGAATAAGTAATAATATTTTAATAATTTAAATATTATTAGTGGTAAGGGGAAATAATATAGAAGTGAGTTTAAATATGCTAAATTCTATATTTGAAACTTACCACTATTTTCGTATATAGAGAATAATGGAAAAATTTTAAGTGGAATACTTCAAAATATTCTGACAATATGATATACTTATATTAAAGTAAAAGAAATATTTGAATCATTGGATTTAGGAGGGTATTATGAAAGAGATAA
>CALYOH010000150.1 GCA_945228905.1 uncultured Caryophanales bacterium | reverse complement strand
GCGTCAGATGTGTATAAGAGACAGGAATAGTAGGAACATGTGTAAGAGGAATAAGAACACCCATTATTAAAGAAGGAGATGACCTAGCAAATATTGTTGTTGATTCTTTATTAAAAGCAAGTAAAGAACATAACTTTAAATTTAATGATAAAGATATTGTTGGCATAACTGAAGCAGTTGTCGGAATAAGTGAAGGAAATTATGTAACAATAGATGATATTGCAAACGACGTATCCTCTAAATTTAATACTAAAGAAATTGGAATAGTTTATCCAATATTATCTAGAAATCGTTTTTCTAATATCTTAAAAGGTATTGCTAGAAATATGAATAAAATAACAATTCAATTATCATTTCCTGCTGACGAAGTTGGTAATGGTATCCTAGATGAAGATAAATTAGATAATAGCAAATTTAATTTAGGAAGTTCATTTACAGAAAAAGAATATAATGAATACTTTGGTGACTGGATTCACCCATTTACAGGCATAAATATGGTTAAATTCTATAAGGAATTATGTGAAAAAGAAAATTGTAAAACTGAATTTATCTTTTCTAATAATCCACTAGAAATTTTAAAATATACTAATAACGTAATAAATTGCGATATCCACACTAGAGAAAAAACTAAAAAAATGTTAAAAAATTATAATGCGAATGTATATTCTTTAGTAGATATTTTAAACAAACCAATTAACAACTCTGGATTCAACCCTGAATATGGATTATTAGGTTCAAATAAATCTACTGAAGAAAAATTAAAATTATTTCCTAAAACCGGCAATGTTTTAGTCCACAAAATTCAAGATTTATTAAAAGAAAAAACTGGTAAAAAAATTGAAGTAATGGTTTACGGAGATGGTGCCTTTAAAGATCCAGTTGGCAAAATTTGGGAACTTGCTGATCCAGTTGTATCCCCTGCTTTTACTGATGGACTTATTGGCACTCCAAATGAAATAAAACTTAAATATGTAGCAGATAATAAATATGCTAGTTTAACAGGTAATGACCTAAAAAAGGCTATCATTAATGAAATAAAGGAAAAACAAAATAACTTAGTAGGACAAAATATATCTTTAGGAACTACTCCAAGAAGAATTACTGACTTGGTTGGTTCACTTTGTGATTTAACTAGTGGTTCTGGGGATAAAGGAACACCAGTTGTATTAATCCAAGGATATTTTGATAATCTATCAAATGAATAAAACATGGAAATTCAAATCCATGTTTTTATTTTTTTAATCTCTATCTCCAAATATTTTAATTAATCTTATTACTTCTAATGCTGAAGATAATACTCCGGCAACATATGTTAAAGCTGCACTAACAAGCATTGTCTTTGTTCCATCAATATCATCTACATATCCACATTCTCTTAAATTATTTTGTGCTCTTTTAGATGCATTAATTTCAGTTGGTAAAGTAACTAATTGAAATAATAATCCAAGTCCAACAAGCGCAATACCTAAAGTAATTAAATTCATGGTTTCTAAAAGTAATCCAATAACCAAAACAACATATGCAAACTTAGTACCTAAACTAACAACTGGAAAAATAAAACTTCTTAATCTTAAAAAGAAATATCCTTCTTTATCCTGAATAGCATGTCCACATTCATGAGCTGCAATTGCCATTGAAGCAACACTATAACCATTATAAACCTCATTAGATAATCTAACAGTTTTTCTTCTAGGATCATAATGATCACTTAAAGTACCAGTAGTTTCTACAATATAAACATCTTTTAAACCATTATCATCAAGAATCTTTCTTGCAACATCATATCCTGTCATATCATAAGAATTCTTAATCTTTTTATATTTTCCATAAGTTACTGAAATATAAATTTGAGCATCCATTGGAATTAACAACATAAGTAAATACATGTAATCCATAATCTATACCTCCTCGTAAGTAGTTCCTTCTCTAGTATCAATTAACTTAATACCCTTACTATATAATTCATCCCTTATTGAATCAGCAAGTTCATAATCTTTACTCTTCTTAGCATTATTTCTTTTTTCTATTAATTTCATAATTAAATCATGGTCTTCTCTTTTAGCCTCATCTTTCTTTAATAAATCAAGCGCCAAAACCCTATCAAAAGATCTAATAAGTTCAATCTTTGTAGTACCATTAACAGTTTCATCTTTAAGTAAATAATAAATAACAGTAATCGCATTAGCAGTATTCAAATCATCAGTAATACATGCTGTAAATAAATTAGTATAATTTTCAAAATCACCATCACTAAGCATTCCATCTTCTTTTAAATTAGCTATCTTATTCTTTAACTTTTTATATTCATTTTCTGCCGCATTAAGAGCATCAAAAGAAAATATTAATTGTTTACGATAATGACTATTTAAACACATATATCTAAATGATAATGGATTATACCCCTTATTAATTAAACTATCAACAGTAACAACATCACCATGACTCTTACTCATCTTACCATCAATACTCATTAAATGTTCCGTATGTACCCTATAACTACACCATTTATGTCCTAAATAAGCTTCACTTTGAGCAATCTCATTAGTAT
>CALYOH010000149.1 GCA_945228905.1 uncultured Caryophanales bacterium | reverse complement strand
TTCTTGTTTATAAGGATGTGGAATACCTACAACAGTACATTGTAAAACATCTGGATGTGATTCAATAACTTCTTCAATATGAGAAGGATAAACATTATAACCTGAAGTTATAATCATTCTCTTTTGTCTTCCTTTATAGAAGATGAATCCATCTTCATCCATATAACCTAAGTCACCTGTATGTAACCATACATGTCCATCATCATGAACTTGTAATGCATCATTTGTTTCAGATTCTTCATTTAAATATCCAAGCATTAATGCTTTAGTATGAATAACTATTTCACCAGTTTCACCAAATGGTAATTCTTTTCTAGTACCTGGATCAATAATTTTAATATAGTTTCCTGCTAAAGGAATACCAATTGAGCCAGATTTATTAATATCATGGTGACATAAAGAAACTGCAGCTAATGCTTCAGATAATCCATATCCTTGAGTTATCTTAGCAGTACTATTATGTTCTTTTAAATATTCATTAACTCTATCTTCTAAAGTTTTAGGTAATTGGTCTCCTCCACTTACTAAAAACTTTAAGAAAGATAAATCTAAGTTTTTAACATTGTTATTTGAAATAAATGCTTCAAATAATGTAGGAACACCTAATACAATAGTTGGTTTTGTTTTATTAAATAATATATCAAATTTCTTTACATCAAATTGAGGCACTAATGTTGTATAACAACCTAATGTTAAAGCTGTATGCATACATACAGATAAACCAAATCCATGGAAGTTAGGCATAATAGCTAAACATGAATCACCTGGTTTTAAATGTAAATCAATATCACCTGTTTGTTTAGCACCTAAATAGAATGCTCTATTTTGGATAACAACATTTTTTGGTTTACCAGATGTACCACCTGAGTGAATAATAACTGCAGGTTGATTCTTACCCATCTTTTTATATTTAACAAATGGAACTTTTTTAGATAATGATCTAAATTTTTTCCATGTCATCATATATTCACCCTTTTTAGGATGTTTATACTTACCTAAATTCATTATTCTATAAGCTATTCCCATGAATGGATTCATAGAATCAGCTGCATTAACAAATACAACATGTTTTAATTTAGTTTCATTAATAATAGGCTCTAATTTATTATAGAATTGATTACACATTATTAATATCTTACTATTAGTTGAATTAACTGCTTCTCTTAATTCAACTTCACTTGATAAAGGATGTGTCATATTAGCTATAGCACCTAATTTATTTAAAGCATATAAACAATATAAAGCTTCAGGAAAATTAGGTAAGCAAACAGTAACTATATCACCTTTTTTAACTCCCAAATATTTAAATGATCTAGTAATTCTATTTACTCTTTCAAGCAATTGATGATAAGTTGTTTTTACTCCTAAATATTCTATAGCTTTTAACTTAGAATATTTATGTTCACTTAGAACAATATGATCATACATAGATATATCCGGGATATGTATATCTAATTCTTCTTTAGTATAATATTTTTCCCAAACACCATGTAATTTCTTTTTCTTCCTAAAAATATCAAAAATAGATGAATCAAATAGTCCCATACTATCCCTCTTTCTTTTCAACAATGAATTCTCTAAATTTCTTAGTTTCTTCAACTATAAATTTAGATTTAACTTTAAATGGTTTAAAGAATTCAATTTGTAAGTCTCTTGACCATAGTTTATATTTACCTTTTATAACAAAAGGAACGATTTTTGTATCTGTATCATATGCCATTCTACAAGCACCTTTTTTAAATGGAAGTACTTCTCCGGTTTTAGAACATGTTCCTTCAGGAAATATTCCAATTACTTCATCCATATTTAAATATTCAATTGCTTTACCAAATGCATCAGTAGTATGATTTTGTCTATCTACTTCAATTAACCCCATATTTCTAAATATAAAACCAAACTTACCCTTAAATAGTTCTTGTTTAGCTAAAAAATGCACTTCTCTTTTAGTACTACATATTAATAACAAACAATCAAGTTCTTTTGTATGCGTACCTGCAAGTATAAATTTACCATCTTTTGGTATGTTTTCTAATCCTTTAAACTTAGGTGTTAAAAAACATTTAACAAAGATTACAATTATAGGTTTTACTATTATATATAATATTGATTTCTTCTTCATGATCATAACCCTCTATAATAGATTATATAATTTTTATTATTTATTAACAAGTAGTATCACCTAAATCTAATGGTATTTCAAATATAGTTGAGACATTGTCATCTATATAAGCTTTAATAACTAACTTTAGCTTAATACCTTTCATAATACTACATGTATTAGAAGATGTATTAAATTTTAATTCATCTAAATAATTCTTTAAAGTTATATTATTAATTGTATCCCCTTTAGCCATTTCCATTTCTTTACCATCTGTATGAATACTATAAAGGATAGATTCTATTTTCTTATATGTAATATTATCATCTTTACCACAGTAATTTATATTACTTATATATATGTGTGTTTTATTAGTATCATATTAAACAGTTCCATTTATAGTAAAATCTTTCCAAGAAGATCCCAATTCTCTTGTTTCAAATGATCCATGGT
>CALYOH010000148.1 GCA_945228905.1 uncultured Caryophanales bacterium | reverse complement strand
GATGTAGAGAGGTCTCGTGGGCTCGGAGATGTGTATAAGAGACAGGGATAAAGGTGATATTATGGATATTGCGAAGGAAATAGGAACATATGAAACTTCAATTTTACCATATGAAGATTGTTGTACAATATTTGTACCAAAGCATCCTAAGACTAAGCCACAATTAGAGGCAATGAGAAAAGCAGAATCTGTTTTAGATATTGATGCAATGGTAGAGAAGGCTATTAATGAAACTGAATTAGTAGTATTTTAATGATTTAATAAGAATATAAAATATTCAACCACACCATATAGTTCTAAATATATGGTGTGGTTTTATTAATTTATTTAAATTATTATAAAATTTTAACTTAATAGAGCAATAATATTTATAATAGTACTTTATTTAATACTACTATTAATAGTATAATCAAGAGTGTTAAAGATTTTATAAATAAAATTAGAATAAATATAGATAGGATGAAAATACTGATGTTTGAAATAATAATAGGAATAATAGTTATAATTTGTATTACATATATTTTAAAAGGTGATTTTGTAAGAAGAAATGTAGGAGTAACAGTTCTTGAAAGCTTACCTTTATCTATTTTTAAAAAGTGGATTAAAGAAGGGGATAGTATAAAAGAATGTAAAAATATAAGTGAAGAAGTATCAGTTAAAATAAATGATAAAAAAGTTAATGATGATAACAATATTAATGAAAGTGATTGTAAAGCGTTAGAAGAAGTAGCTATTGATATACTAACTGAAGAAATTGAAGAAGTGA
Source organism: uncultured Caryophanales bacterium (assembly GCA_945228905.1). Taxonomy (GTDB): domain Bacteria; phylum Bacillota_I; class Bacilli_A; order RF39; family UBA660; genus UBA3789. The sequence continues at coordinate 1,796 of CALYOH010000148.1, read as the reverse complement.
AATCTATAGATGAAGTAGAGAGTATAGATGAGGTAAATAATGTAGAAAAAGTTAAATTAGTAGAATCAGTAGAAAAGATAAATGAAATAGAAGAACAGGTAATAGATGAATTTAATAGTTCTTCTGAAAACATTGATGATATTAAAGAAGCTATAGAAAATAAAGAAATTGTGGAAGAATTAAGTGAAGTGTTAAAAGAAGAAGATATAGTATATTGGACACCAAATGGGAAAACATATCATTCAAGTAGAACTTGTAGAACTTTATCTAGAAGTAAAATAATAAATAGTGGTAGTATATACGAAAGTGGAAAAGATTTTAAATGTGAACATTGTAAGTAAATATTAACAATTATTATTATAGTATACATAATAAATTAATTGATATTAAAAAAGAGATTTTGTATTAATACAAAATCTCTTTTTATATTTAAATTATCTAGTTCTCATTCTAGTAGCTTGTTGTCTAGCTTTTTTTATTTGACTATGATCAAATGGGTGAAGATCTTTTCTTGTAGTTAAGTTTGCAATGTTTGAAGCCATGATAACTTCAGAATTTGCTTTACCTTTTTCTCCTTTAATTCCCATAACAATTATTTTGTGACCTTGAGATATATCAATAAATTCTGGTTTTTTAAACCATCTATTTCTCTTATATTCACATTTAGCTATTTGCTTACCAGCATCAGACTTAACAACTAGCCAAACATGTAATCTATTAAAAATTCCTAGAAAACTCTTAGTTTCTGTTTTAACTGATAAAACCGTACCAGAAACACTTGTCATTCTATCCCCATATTTATTCATGTATGCATCAGAGTAGTATTTAGTCATTTTATCTTTGAAACCCATTGCAAAAACTCCTTTTATTATAAATTATACTATTATTAACAACAATTATATAGACATTATAGCATAAAAATTATAGATATAAAACAAAAAATACTATTAATGAAAGGAAGAATAAATAGAGGAATTTATTTTAAAAAAAATTCCAATATTCTATTATAATAAGCTTTAATCTTATGTATAATAAAGAGTAAGGTTGTGTAAAATAAATACAAAAATAATAATATTTTCCTAAAGTGAGGAGGAGTATTATGGGCAATATTATAGTAGAAGAAATTCAAAAGAATGATATTGTATCAAAGGTACAGGAAGTTAGGGATAAGGGCGGAAGATTAGTAGCTATAAATGGTTACGTTGATGCTGAGAAAAATAATATAGTAGTTTATACCTTAGAATATGATGATGTTAGAAGACATTATCATGTAAAGGGAGAAAATCTATTACCAACGGTAACTAATGTATATAAAGGTGCACAATGGTTTGAAGAAGAAATACAAGAAATGATGCCAGTTGAGTTTGAGGGGTTAGTATTTAGTGGAAGATTGTTTTTACCGGAAGAATTTAAAGATGGTGAAGGACAAATACTTATAATGCCTTTAAATGAACTTAAAAAATTAAAGGATAATTAAAAGGAGGGGGAAAGATTGAGTTACATTTTACCATTAGGACCATATCATCCGGCATTAGAGGAGCCAGTACATGTTAAACTTCTTACTGAAGGTGAACTTATAAAAGATTCAGAAGTTTTTATAGGGTATAACCATAGAGGAATAGAAAAATTAACGGAAATTAGAAATCCAATTCAAACTATAACTTTAGTTGAAAGAGTATGTGGAATTTGTTCTCATTCCCATGCCATGACTTATTGTCTAGCAGTAGAAAATATTGCTGGAATGGAGGTTCCTAAGAGGGGAAGTTATATAAGAGTAATATTAAGTGAATTAGAAA
>CALYOH010000147.1 GCA_945228905.1 uncultured Caryophanales bacterium | reverse complement strand
CTTTGTTTCTTCAGTAGTTGTTGTATTTCCACTTGTTCCATTAGTTGTGCTACCAGTTGTTGAACCACTTGTTGTACCACCTGTTACTCCTCCAGTTGTTACTCCATTATTAGTTATCCCATCTGTAGCTAATGTTAATGTATCTTCTAATATATCAACTCCGAATTCTACATTTTTTCCCATCATACTAACATAAGCTGAAACTTTTATTGAATCTTCTAAGCTTCCAACAGCAAATTTTAAGCTAACAATCTCACCATTTACTGATTTAGTTGCCTCTACTTTTGCTCCATTAACGTATATTGTATGATTACTCATCATTGTTGATCCCATAGGTGTAAATGTTAATGTAACATATTTCTTTCCATTTACTTCTTCAACTTTTAATTCTTCTTCTAAAGCTTTTCTTGCCATACTAAGCCCAGTCTCACTCTCATGAGTTACGTTATTTTTACCTGTATAAACCTTAGTTCCTTGTTCTTCAGTTGTTCCATTGTTTAAATCGCTATTGTCTGAACCATTATTATTTGAACCACCGTTGTTTGAACCTTCGTTTCCAGTGTTTCCACCGTTATTTTCATCACCTGGCTTATTTGTTTCACCGTTATTGCCGGAATCTTGCGAAGAGTCATTCTCTTTGTATTCAGTTAATTCACCTTCATGTAATAGCTCTACATCAACTGTATGCAATTTTCCTGGGAAAATAGCTTCTGGAAGATTCTCATTATGATAAGTTAAATTAACATTAATTCTTGTATATAATAAATCTATTGATTCAATATCGAAGCTTATTGATCCATCTTCATTTTTAGTTAACTCTACATCTTTTCCCTCTACTGTTATTGAGTTTGTTGATTTTACAGTTTCTAATCCATATTCATTATATTTCATAGTTACTATAATTCTTCCATCTTTAACTGTTACAATAGAATTTGTATCTATATAATTTCTTATTGCACTATCACTATCTGACCCTACTTTTAATGCCTTGTTAGCTATTTTATATATTCCATTAGCTAAAGCACTGCCTTGATTTTCATTATCTTCTACTGAATCATCAACAGTTGGAATGGAGCTTGTATCATTTGTTACAAAGAAAGATACCGCTTTCCCCATCATTATTACAGTCATATCTACTTGTACTTTAGCATCAATAGATGGTACTTCAAAAGTAATTGATTTATTTTCTGTATCATTAACTCCGTTTAAATCAACACCATCTAAACTTACCTTAATATCTTTCATCATAGGATATAACTCTTCATTAAATTGTAATGTCATAGTTATTTTATCTTCTTCAACATTAATAATAGTATCTTCTTTTAATGCTTTTCTAGCCATAGATTCACCTGTAGTGTTTCCTGCTTCAACATATTGAGTTTCATTCTTAACTTTATATTCTCCCAATTGTAATTTCTTTTCTACAGCCATTCCTGTTTCTATATTATTTGTTCTTTCAGTAGCTCCAACAGCTTGTACATTACTTCCTAATACTATTGTTGACACCATTAAAGCTGCTAACATCTTACAAAGTTTCTTTCTTAACATAACCATATTCCCCCTAAGTATATTCTAAAATTTATTTATCTCTTCTAATTGACATATTAATAATTATATTCCATAATTAATGATATTGATTCTCATTTACTTTTAAAATAATATCATATATTTTATTAATAGGTTTTAACTATATTTATAATTTTTTTAACAATATTTTTTTATATTTAATAAATTTAGAATAATTTTTAAGGGAAGGATGCTCAGATTAATGATTTCAAATATATTAACTAATTTCTTTAATTGCCTTGCTGTTCCAATACTAGTTTTAAATCATAAGTTTGAAACTATATTCACCCATAATCATGATTCAAAAATAAATAATTCATTTTATACTTCTAAAGCTATAGAGCAACTAAAAAAATCAGATTTTTCATCTAATACCTTTTCATTTAATATACATCATGATATAGCCTTTACTTGCATTAGATTTAATCATTATGACAATACTAAAATGTATCTATTATTAGGACCATATACAATTAGCGAAGACCCTAATAATACTAATGTTATTAATACACTAACGGAGGATGGCTTACAAAATATTATTAAATTACATTCTTACATTATCGATAATCATATTTGTAATAATAAATCAAACATGATTAATTCTCCTGTCGTAAATCATGCTATTAAGTATATTGAAAAAAATTATGCTCACGAAATATCAATAGATGATATTTGCAAACAATTAAATGTGAATAAATGTTATTTTTGTAGCGTATTTAAAAAAGAAATTGGCTCAACCTTTATAAATTATTTAAATAACTATAGAATAGAAAAAAGTAAAGAGCTATTAAAAAACCCTAATATATCTTTACTTGATGTTTCACTTTCTGTAGGATATAACAATCAAAGCTATTTTAGTACAGTATTTAAAAAAATAATCTCAAAAACTCCATTAGAATTTAGAGATGAATATCTAAAAAATAAAAGCTAAAAAAATCAACTGTCTCTATAAGATAAATAGAAGACAGTTGATTTTTTTAGCTTATTATCCTTATTTTAA
>CALYOH010000146.1 GCA_945228905.1 uncultured Caryophanales bacterium | reverse complement strand
ATGTAGAGAGGTCTCGTGGGCTCGGAGATGTGTATAAGAGACAGCAAATATAGTTTAGCACAAATACAAAAACTAATCAAGTGTTTTTTATAGATTAACACTTAGCCAGTCAATTGATATTTTGCCATCTATATAATCTATTTTTAAATTAGAATCAATTACTTCTTTTGTAACTGGATTAATAATTTCAGTTAAATATCCATTTTCATATAATACATTTAAAGTAATTGTATCTTTGCATATACCTTCTAAATAACATCTTTCTGCTTTATATTCTACTTTAGATTTAGTAGCATACAATAATTTTTCTTCATGATTCTTTTGTATTTTAATAACTGTAAATATACCTACTACAGTAATTATTAATAATATAACAATAAATATAATTGTAAAATTACTTACCTTTTGTTTCATAGTAATCCTTTATAAATTGTTCTCTATATTCTAGAATATTATCATTTTTAATAGCTTCTCTTAAATCTTCAGTTAATTTAATTAAGAATCTAATATTATGTATACTCAATAATCTTTGTCCTAATGTTTCATCAGCAGTTATTAAATGTCTTATATATGCTTTTGTATAATGTTTACAAGCATAGCAATCACATGTTTCATCTATTGGAGTAAAATCTTCTTTATATTTACTATTTTTAATATTTATTTTTCCATATTTAGTATGAGCATGTCCATGTCTTGCTAATCTTGTAGGAGCAACACAGTCGAATATATCTACTCCTCTAATTACATTTTCAATAATATCAATTGGATCTCCAACACCCATTAAATATCTTACTTTATCTTTAGGTAAATATTTACACGAGTATTCAACTTGTTGGTATTGAACATCTTTAGGTTCACCTACAGCAGTTCCACCTATTGAATAACCATCAAATCCAATTTTTACTAATTCTTCAACACAGTGCTTTCTTAAGTCTTCATATTCAGCACCTTGAACAATACCAAATAATGATTGACGTTCATTGTTAAATACTGCTTTACCTCTTTTAGCCCATCTTAATGTTCTTTCAACAGATTCTTCTACATACTTTCTTGTGTGAGGAAAACCTATACATTCATCAAAAGACATAGCTATATCTGAGTCTAATTTATTTTGAATTTCAATACTCTTTTCAGGAGTTAATAATAATTCTTCACCATTTAAATGTGATTTAAATTTAACACCTTCTTCAGTTACCCATTTAGGTTTAGATAAACTAAATACTTGGAAACCACCTGAATCAGTTAAAATTGGTTGATCCCAATTCATGAATTTATGTAATCCACCAGCTTTATCAACAGTATCCTCTCCTGGTCTTAACCATAAGTGATAAGTATTAGATAAAATAATACCTGCACCTACACTTTTTAATTCTTCAGGACTTAATGTTTTAACTGTTGCTTGAGTACCAACTGGCATAAACATTGGAGTATCATATGTTCCATAGTTTGTTTCAATAGTACCTAATCTAGCACCTGTATTTTTTTCTTCTTTTAATAAATTATATTTGATTTTCACTTTCAATCATCCCTTTTTTATATAAAGCCATCTTCTTACAATTTTCAGTATCTACTTCAACTTTATGTGCTACTTCTTTTCTTATCTTATCAGTCATCATCATTTTAAAATTAAAGTATCTTCTTTTATAATCATCAGAAGATTTAAAATCCATATTAAAGAATCCATTTGTTAAATCAAAGAAACATAATCCAATTGGTATTCCTTGATAATTTATATAATAATTAATAGATCCTGTAAAATATTCATCTATTGGTAATTTATCTCTAACAAAGAACATTTGATGTTCTTTATCAAATTTAATTGATTTAACTTCTGGCGTAATAGCATTATCTTTTTCATCAACTAATATTTCATAAGTTCTTGTTCCATATTCATATTTATTACTTATGGTCACTATTTTAACAACATGACCATTGTCTAACTTTATTTCATTCTCTCTTATAATTTCCATCTTCAAAACTCCCTATCAAATGATTAATCCTTTTTAAAGAACATTGCATCACCAAATGAGAAGAATCTATATTTATTTTTAATTGCTTCTTCATAAGCATGTAATACAAATTCTTTCTTACTAAATGCTGATACTAACATTACCAATGTTGACTTTGGTAAATGGAAATTAGTTATTAAGCAATCAATTGCTCTAAATTCATATCCAGGGAATATAAAAATATCTGTATTACCTGAACATTCTTTGAATTCACCATATTTATTCATGATAGTTTCTAAAGTTCTTGTTGATGTTGTACCAACAGCTATTATTCTTCTACCATCTTTCTTTGCTTGATTTAATACATCAGCTGCATCTTTAGACATTTCATAATATTCTGTATGCATATGATGATCTTTAATATCATCAACTTCTACAGGTCTAAAAGTACCTAATCCAACATGTAATGTTATATTTGTAATTGTTACACCTTCATCTTTTAATTGTTGTAATAATTCTTCAGTAAAATGTAATCCAGCAGTTGGAGCAGCAGCTGAACCAATATTCTTAGCATATACCTGTCTCTTATACACATCTGACGCTGCCGACGATCTTACG
>CALYOH010000145.1 GCA_945228905.1 uncultured Caryophanales bacterium | reverse complement strand
ACTGTTTCAGAAGTTGAAACCATTACTACTCCATTATTGGAAGTATTTGTTGAAACTAAATTATATACTAACTCATTATCAGCAAAAGTATTATTTTTAACAACTAAATCTGCTTCATAATTTAAATTATATGATCCTGTAACTACACCTGTTACAGTGAATGATTTTTCTCCTACAATTTCACCTGCATTTAATGTTCCGTTTGAAATTTTAGCATCTCCATTGTATTCAGTTGATAATGTACCACCTGTAACTTCAATAGTCTTAGAAGTATTTCCTTCTTTCATAGCTATATTGAAATAAGCAAATGTGGCACCAACAACAGCAACAAGTAAAGTTGCAATGCAGATAATTGTAAGTAAAATCATATTACCTTTACCATTGTTCATATACCATATCTCCTTCACTACTCTAATTAATATTAGTTTATCACTTGAGTCATTAAATATCAATAAAAAGGCACAAAAAAAGATACATAAATTGTATCTTCTCTCGATAAAAAATTTTGTATTTCGAAAAAGGAACTTATCTATGTGAGTTTGAGTTTATATGTTTATTTTTATAGGATTTTTTATATTTGTTTCCTTTTCCGATATTAAATATATCATACTTTTATAGGAATAATGTGAAAAAAATGTGAAAAATCGCTACTTTTTACAATTTTTTAGAATAAAATAGAAGTTTGTATAATTGCTTCCTTTAGTTTCAATACCATATTTTATATTATGTTTTGTAAAAACATCTTTAACAATAGATAATCCAATACCAGTTCCTATTGTATTTCTCTTATGATTTTTTTCTTTAGTATAATATCTATTCCATACTAATGGTATTTCTTCTTTCTTTATAGATTTACCATAATTGATGATATTTACTGTTATTTCATCTTTCTTTAATCTTACCTTTATATCAACTACTTTATCATCACCAGAATGTTCAATAGCATTGTTAATAAGATTATAGAATACTTGATCTAATTTATTTCTATCAGCATAAACAACTAAATCTGATTCAGGTAATTCAACATTTAGAGTATAACCTTCTTTTTCTTGAAGTAATGCATATCTTTTCATTACTTCATTTATTTCATCTTTTAAATCATATTTAGTTTTATCTAATTTAGATTCTTTAGATTCAATCTTAGACATTTCTACTAAATCATTTACTAAGATATTTAATCTATCTGATTCATCAATTATTACACTTAAATCTTTATTTCTTTTTTCATCATCTTTATAAGAAATATCTCTTACTTTTTCAGCATATGCTTTTATCATGGTTAAAGGAGTCTTTAAATCATGTGATATATTAGCTAGTAAATCTCTTCTTAATTCATCAGTTTGTTTCATTTCACTTGCAGCTATTGATAAAACATTTGATAATTCTTCTAATTCAGTTATATTACTTTCTTCAAATTGTATATCATAGTTACCTTTACCCATCTCTTTAGCTTTATTTGTAATATTAACAATTGGTTTATTAATTTGTTTAGAAACAATTAAAGCTAATACTATAGCAAGTATAATTATAACAATAGATATATATATCATTTGATGTTTTAATAAATAAGTTGCAGTACTCATATCTTCCAATTGAGTATTTAATAATATAAATTTGCCTCCTCCAAGATTAACTGCATATACTACAGATTTTTCTCCATTGGATCCTTCAAGAATAATAAAATGATTTTCATCTTTAATTAATTCTTTTTGATATTTTCCCATTATATTAAGAGTTGGATTACTTAACAAACACATTTTATTCTTTGTATTATAATTATTAATTTTTCCAAATGGATAATAATACTGTATACATATATTTTTTTCATATGCTAATGATTCTAATTTATTATCTAAATCTTCTTCAATTGTATTTTTTATTTCAATTGCAGACTCTCTTATAATATTCATTTGATATCTTTGATAAAAGATTGCAAAAAATTGAACTTGGAAGAACCATAGTAAGAATAGAATAATTACTGAAAAAATAGTAAATACAATAAATGTTCTTCCTGTTACACTAGTCTTCATATATAAATTTATATCCTACTTTTCTAATAGTTTTAATACTGTTGTTATATTTTCCAAGTTTTTTTCTAAGCAATTTTATATGTGCATCTATTGTTCTATCATCAGCTTCATATTCATATCCAAATACATTTTCAATAATCTTTTCTCTTGATAAAGCTATTCCTTGATTTTTTAAGAATAAAACTAATAATTCATATTGAGTACTAGTTATATCAACTTCTTCACCATCAATAGTTAAAATATGAGCTTTATTATCTAATACTATATTACCAGCTGAAAGAGTTTCTCCACCAATAGTTCTTTTAGTATGAGCTTTAATACGTGCCATCAATTCTTTAGGACTAAATGGTTTAGTAACATAATCATCTATTCCTAAATCAAATCCTTTTAATTTATCTACTTCATCTACTCTTGCAGATAACATGATAACTGGAGTATCACATATTTCTCTTATACCTTTTAATGCTGTATAACCATCCATATTAGGCATCATGATATCCATAACAATAAGATCTGTCTCTTATACACATCTCCGAGCCCACGAGACCTCTCTACAT
>CALYOH010000144.1 GCA_945228905.1 uncultured Caryophanales bacterium | reverse complement strand
ATAGAGATTCTATATCAATAGATAAAGTAGAAAAAGTATGTAAGTTAATTAAAGAAGTTAGTCCTAATACAATAATCATGGTAGATAATTGTTACTGTGAATTTGTAGAAAGAAAAAATCCAATAGAAGCAGGAGCAGATATCTTTGTAGGTTCATTAATAAAGAACTTAGGTGGAGGTATTGCACCAAATGGAGCTTATGCAGTTGGTAGACATGATTTAATTGAATTAGTTGGTGAAAGACTTACACTTCCAGGAGAAGGAAGAGAAGTAGGACCAACACTTGGAGTAAATAAAGAATTATATCAAGGTTTATTCATGGCACCTTCAGTTGTTGCAAGTGCTTTAAAAACTGCAATACTTACATCAAAAGTATTAGAAACACTTTCATTTAATGTTTCACCACGTTATAATGATTCTAGAGTAGATATAGTACAAAACATCATTTTTAATGATGAACTAAAATTAATTAAATATACTCAAGGTATTCAAACTGGTTCTCCAGTTGATTCAAGTGCAGTTCCAATTCCATGGGATATGCCTGGTTATAAAGACCAAGTAATCATGGCCGCTGGATGCTTTACTCAAGGTTCTTCAATTGAATTATCATGTGATGGTCCAATTAGACCACCTTATATAGCATATCAACAAGGAGCTATGACATATTCATATGGTAAATTAGGTTTAATAAGTGCATTAACAAGAATGTTAAAGGATGGTGAATAATATGTATTTTTATGATGGAAGAGACACATGGTATATTGATGAACAAAAAGATTTATATTTAATAGAAGCAGATGAAAATATAATTCATGGTAGAAGTATATCTGAACTTGTTGCAAAAGGTATAAAAATATCTGAAGTTCATCCACAAACAAAAGGAAAATTAAATGAAGATAAAGATGCATTAACATTCTATGCTAATATGACTAATTTAGTAACTCATCAAGAAAAAGATATGGTATTACAATATATACCATTAGATATAAATAACTTTGAAGAATTACAAAGTTACTTAAATAAAGTAGACGAATAAAATAATACTTTAAAAAAGTATTATTTTTTTATATAATATATATAAGAATAGAGGTGTACGTCATGGAAGACTACAGTGGTTTTTATTTTAACGTTTATGGTAAATATGAAGATTTAGTATATTATATTAGTCCAATACCAGAACAAAAATTATATATGATTAGAAAATATAATGAAATGGTTGATACAAATAAAATACTTAAATCTATTGAAACAGGTTTTAATGGATATGATTATGAAGTTTATTCCGTTCAATTATGTTCATTGCCATTACAAATAGAAGCAACAGATGATGAATGGGCATGTGCAGTTATGTTTACTGATTTTTCAAATAAACAAGAATTCAAGGGATATATTTTATTTACTGAAACAATGCCATTATTTGATCAATTCTTTAAATATATATTAGAGAATACATCAGAATTACCTTCGTTAAAATATCCTGAGTTTACTCCAAAACAAACTCAAAAGAAACCTGTACCTAAAGTAGAACCACCTGTAGCACAACAACAAGTTGCACGACAAACTATTTCTCAACAACAAATTCAAGCACAACAAAATGCTAGAGTAATAGCATCTCAAATAGTTCAAAATAATGATCAAAATAATAATAACCAATAAAGACTTTTTAAAGTCTTTTTTTTGTTATATAATATTATATAGAATAAGGAGGTGCACATATGGAAAACATAAATAAATTGAAAGTATTTGTTGTTGCTTTTGTAATACTAATTAGTACAACACTAATAAGTGTATACATATTAAGAGATTCTAAAAGTGCATCTATCTTAAAAAGCTTTAATATAAAATATATAAAAAATACATATAAATCATTTACTGTTGAATATGAAAAAGTACCAGCAGCTAAGTATTATAAAATTGAAATATTAGATAATGGTAATACAAGAAACAAAATATATACTATGGAAACTAAAAATACAAAAGAAGAATTTGAATTAGAAAACTTAGAAAATGGTGTAGAATACTCTTTAATGGTATATGCATATGATGCGAGAGGAGATTATAGACCAGCTAATAATGAAAAACTATTTACTTTGGATGAAATAACTTTTATAGATACAGATATTTTATTACATGATGAAGATAAAATATTATCTATAAATGGAGAAATAGATAATAAAGGATATAAATATAAAATATTAGAAAATGATAATATATTAGGAGAATATGATGTTAAAGATAGAGATATAACAATATCTAAAGATTTATTCATAAATAAAGAAGTAATTATTACTGTTCAATTATTAATAGATAATGTTGTTATAGATGATATTTAATTATATTCAAATATAAATCCTATAACAGATGCTCAAATCAAGATGCCATTAATTAATAGTATTATTCCATATGGAGATTTTACTATTACATATAAAGGATTAGATAATGTTGATAATAGAATAATTAATATATATGATGAAACTAATAGATTATTAAAAGCAGCATCAATGAAAGGTAATACTTGTTATGGTATTGCAATGACTATATATGAAGTTATTGAAGCAATTCTGTCTCTTATACACATCTCCGAGCCCACGAGCCCTCTCTACATATCGTA
>CALYOH010000143.1 GCA_945228905.1 uncultured Caryophanales bacterium | reverse complement strand
GCTATCAAGAGATCAAGAAACATAGCTTTATTACCATTCACAACTGAATAGTAATAAGTTTACTAGCCCCTGGTTTTCAGGGGCTTTTATTTTTATATTTTAAAATAATTACATAATTTGTAATTCGAACCCCTATTTAGTTGCATTAATAAAGAAAAATAATTAAAATAAAGATACAAGGTATTGAATAGAGGTGAGAATTTAGTGAAGAAAAAAGAAGAGCTAAATATTATGGCTAATATTAAAATTATAGAAGAGCTTAAAGCTAGTTTATTATGTATTATAGGTGAGTTTTTTTCACTTTTAACAAGAGGCACTAATGTAGCTAAAGATTCTATATTAAACTGTATAGCCGGAGCAATTTTAATTTTATATGTACTAGCACAAAAATTGGGATATAGCTGTAGCGAAGTCGATGATGAAATGAGAAAAAAATTAAAATTAGGAATAGCTGAAGAACATGAATATGAAAAGGAAGGTAAGAGCTTAACGAAGCTTCAAAATCATATCAAGGGACGTTATTAATATAAAATTTAGGAGGCTTTTATGAAAAAAAAGCTCAAAAGGTATAGTAAATTATTAATATCAATTGCAATTACTATTTTAGTGATAATACTTTATTATATTAAAGAGTTTTATTTAGCAAGTGTAATTCTAATAATATATGTAGCATGTAATGCATATTTAGATATTGATAAAGATCTATATGATGAAAAGGTTAATACTTTAACTACAAAGATTAAAGCAAATATAAATGATAATATTTCTAATATGTTATATCCATTAGCTTTAATTGATAATGAGGGTAATATACTTTGGGCTAATAAGAGATTAAAAGAAGAATTAAATTTATTAGATCTGCAAGAGCAAAATATACTTAGTATAGGTAGAAATCTTGATTTGCAAAAATTATTAAAGTGCGATAAGGATCTAAAACAAAGAGTAAAGATAAAAGATTCTTTTTATAGCATATATGCAACTAGCATAAGCAATGAAAATGAGATATATGTCAAACAAAAGTATATGGTATATTTTAATGAAGTAAGTAACTTAAGAGATTTATATTCAACTAGAGAAAGTATAATGTTAATAGAAGTAGACAATTTATCAGAGGCATTAGAGGTAACTGATGAAGCAAATAGACCAATGTTAGCCGCAGAGGTAGAAAAAACTATAAATTCATATAGTAAAAAATTAAAGTCTATGATTATTAAATATGAATATAATAAATATTGTTTATCAGTAAAAGATAAATATATTAATGATGAAATTAATTGTAAGTTTAGCATATTAGATGAAATATCAAATATTGATAGGGGTAATAAGTTAGAAGTTACTTTAAGTATTGGAATAGGTAGCGGTGGAGATAATTCGCAAGAAAATTATAACAATGCAATGACGGCTAGAGAATTAGCATTAGGTAGAGGCGGGGATCAAGTAGTTATTAAAAATAATGAAAAGATAAGCTTCTTTGGTGGAAATTCCCGTGAACTTGAAAAAAGAACTAGAGTTAGAGCTAGAGTAATAGCACAAGCTTTAAGAGAATTGATTTTTGAAAGTAGTAATATACTTATAATAGGTCATAAAAATCCTGATATGGATTCTTTTGGAGCATCAGTTGGATTATGGTCAGCTATAAGACAATTAGGAAAGAGTTGTAATGTTATAATTGATAATGATATTAATGCTATTGATTATTATATGAATAAGCTTAAGAGTGATAGTAAATATGATAATTTACTAATTTCTAGTTCTGAAGCTGAAAAAGCAATAAACGATAAGACGTTATTAATAATAGTTGATGTTCATAATAAAGGATATGTGAATAATTTAAGTATAGTTGAAAAAATTAATAGAAAGATAATCATAGATCATCATAGAAGAAGCCCTGACATAATAGAAGGGGCGTTGCTAAACTATATAGAAGTTTATGCATCTTCTACATCAGAGATGGTAACTGAATTAATACAGTATATGTTACAGAAACCAAGAATTTCGAAGGTTGAAGCAGAGGGACTTTTAGGTGGAATTTTTATGGATACTAAGGGATTCCAATTTAAATCTGGAGTAAGAACCTTTGATGCTGCAGCTTTTTTAAGATCTTTAGGTGCAGATACTATAGAGGTTAAAAAGATGTTTACTGATAGTTTAGAAGATTATTTATTAATTTCAGAAACTATTAAAAGTGCTGAAGTTTATGATAATTTAGCTATAGCTGTTTGTCCTAGCCAAGTAAATAATACTGTAATTGTTGCACGAGCCGCCGACGAGTTATTAGGGATATCAGGAATTGATGTATGCTTTGTTTTATGTGAAATAAATAATGCTATTACTATAAGTGGTAGATCCACAGGCGAAGTCAATGTTCAAGTTATATTAGAAGAGCTTGGTGGTGGTGGTCATATGAATATGGCTGGTGCAAAAGTAAATGAAACAATGGATGAAGCAAGATACATGCTAAAAGAGGCAATAAAGAAGCATTTAGAGCTTAAAGAATAAAAGATTAAAGGATAGGTGTATAATATGAAGGTAATTTTATTACAAGACGTTAAAAAAATGGGTAAAAAAGGCGATGTTATAGAAGCATCAGATGGATATGCAAGAAACTATTTATTTCCTAGGAAATTAGCAGAAGAAGCAACAGCTA
>CALYOH010000142.1 GCA_945228905.1 uncultured Caryophanales bacterium | reverse complement strand
TAGTATTAATAAGATAGTCATGTTTAAACATAGTACGGGTAATAGATGAAAATAATAGTGTAAATCATCAACTTAAACAAAAAGAATTATCATATGAAAAGAAGAGATCTAATTTAGCTGAAAAGTATGAAGAAATTAAAAATACTAATAAAGAGAAAGTAGAAGAATTAGAAAAATATAAAACATGGAATATGGAAATAATAGAAACTATGCAATAATAGTTGTTATACTTTCTGTATTAGCAAGTACAGTAATATCTCTTCAATTAAAAATAATATATGATAATAGACAATTAAAAAAATATTTAAGTGATGATTTCTTTCAAATAAATACTGAAGAAATTGAAAATAAAATAGAAGAATATACTAATATTGATAAGTCTATTTCTTCTACAAAAGAAGAATATTTTAATAATATAAGAAAATTAGAGGATATGATTTTATCTGGTGAATCAGATAAAAGAATAGCTTATTTAACATTCGATGATGGTCCATACAAATTAACATATAGAGTACTTGATATTTTAAAAGAAGAAAAAGTACCTGCTACATTCTTTGTATTAGGAAAAGATACAAGTGATATATATATGAGAATTGTAAGAGAAGGTCATACATTAGCTAATCATACAATGTATCATAATATAGGAAAAGGGGTATATAGATCAAAAGATTCATTTATGGAACAAGTAAATAAACTTGAAAATTATTTATATGATATAACTGGTTATAAAACAAGTTTAATTAGGTTTCCAGGTGGATCAGGAACAGCTCAAGCATTTGGTTTAAAAGATACTTTAACAAATGAATTACATAATAAAGGATATAAATATGTTGAATGGACATGTGAAACTGGAGATGGTTCAGATAAAAGATTACAACAAAAGTCTGAATGGGAATGGTACAAAGACACATGCAAAGATCAAAAAATCATGGTACTTTTAATGCATGATTACCATGAAGGGACAGTAGATGTATTACATAATATAATTAAAGACTTAAAAGACCAAGGTTATTTAATATTACCATTATCAAACAAATCAGTCATGGCTAAGTAGGAGAATAATATAAATTATAAAATTATTAACAACATAGAAGATTATATAAATGATATTATTATATTAGATGACAACTTTTTATGAATCAAAGTATATATAGTTTAATGAATATCATAGTTATATTAAAAGAACATCAAGATGGTGAAACAATTATAATAATTAATAAAAAAATCTTGAAAAAGATAAATAAATTATTGATTAAAGATATAAACATGATACTATATCTAAAGATGGAACTTATTTATATATTAAAGAGTAAATAATTATTTACTCTTTTTTTGTAAAAAAATAAGAATTGTTAATAAATATAAATTTACTAACATTTTATATGATAAAATATATATATATAATAAGGAGTTGGTAATATGTATTGCCCTGGATGTGGAAAAAAAGCAAACAATGATAGCCTATTTTGTTCATCATGTGGTACTAAATTGAATGTGCAAAAAGAACAACCAAAACAAGAGGAAGTAAAACCAGTTATTCAAGTAACACAGGTTAATGAGACACCTCCAGTAGTACAACAACCAATTCAATCAAATTATGTACCTCCAGTACAACCTAAAAAAGGATTAGCAGGTTGGCAAAAAGGAGTAATAGTAGGACTATTAAGTTTAGTACTTGTATTAATGATTGCATTAGTAGTATCAACATTTGTTGGTAGAAGCCGTGGATCATCATTATTTAGTAAGAATAAAAATTATAATTCAAGAACAGTAATGATATATTTAGTAGGTTCTAATCTAGAATCACAAGTATTCTCAGCAACAGCAGATATGGCTCAATTAGATCCAACTCAAATAGATTTTAATAATACTAATATACTTATTTATACAGGTGGAACATCAATTTGGAGAAATTATGTAAGAAATGATGAAAATGCAATTTATAAATTCACTCCAAACGGATTTGAAAAAATAGAATCATATCCAAAAGCATTCATGAATGATGGTAAAGAATTAACTAAATTTTTAAAATACGGATATGATCATTATCCTGCTGATCAATTTAACTTAGTATTATATGATCATGGAAATGCTTTTCAAGGTGCCATAGTTGATGACTTTGATACATCTGGTATCCACACATCACTTGATACAGTTGTTAAAGAATTTAACAATAGCCCATTTAATGGTAAGGATAGAAAATTGAATTCAGTTTCATTTAGAACATGCTTGATGGGTAACCTAGAATCAGCATTAGTATTTAGTAAATATGCAGATTATATGATTGCATCAGAAGAAGAAATATATCTAGGTAAATATATTGGTGTATTTGGAGAATCATTTAATGGTTTAAAAACATCTGATGATGAAATTGCTACAGGTAAAAAATTTATACAAGCTTATAGGAATAAATTAACAGATCCAAAATTCAACATTGATTATCCATTAACTTATTCAATAATTGATTTAAATAAATTTGATAATTTAGTAAATGAATTTAATAAATTTATAGGTGGAATTGATATTGATAAATATTACTATGATATTGTTAGAGTAAGAACAAATATTTATCAATTCCCAATGGATCCTCAAGCACACAATGCATTAGATTTAGTCTGTCTCTTATACACATCTCCGAGCCCACGAGACCTCTCTACATCT
>CALYOH010000141.1 GCA_945228905.1 uncultured Caryophanales bacterium | reverse complement strand
ATATTTTCCTCTAATAGACCCATTAAGCATTAAAGAAATATTATAAATAAGATCTGCATATTTAAAATAAACACTATCTTTATACTTATAAATAAAATCCTTAAGTTCTTTTTCTAACTTTAATCTGTCAATATATTGATTCATATCCACTGCATTCATAAAAACACCTGCTTTCAAATAATATAACACAAATTATACAAAAGAAAAAACAACTATTTCTTCTTTGTTATCTTTTTAATAGCATCACTCGCATTATCTTGTTTAAAAGCATCCATTACTTCAATAGGTATAGCAAAAATAATTGTATTAGATTGATCTGATGAAATATCATTTATTGTTGATAAAGTTCTTAAATGAAGTGCTCCCGGTGTAGATGCCATAATTTTAGCCGCTTCCGCTAAATTTTTAGATGCTTCTACTTCACCAGCAGCCTTAGTAATAACAGCTACCTTTTCTCTTTCAGCTTCCGCAACTTTAGCAATAACTCTTTTCATTTCTTCAGGTAATGAAACATCTTTTAATTCTACATTTTCAACCTTTATTCCCCAAGGATCTGTAGCTAAATCAACAACTTTACAAATTTCTTCTGATATTTTATCCCTTTCAGATAATAATTCATCTAATGATACTGCACCAACCGCATTACGCATAGTTGTTTGGGCAAGTTGTGCAACTGCAAATCTAAAATTCTCAACTGCCAATATTGCTTTAGATGCATCAAAAATTTTATAATATAAAACCGCATTAATTCTTATTGATACATTATCTTTAGTAATAGCATCTTGTTCAGGCACATCTACTGCTTTAGTTCTAATATCAACCTTCTTTAAAGATTCAATAATTGGTAAAATAACATGCCATCCCGGATTTAACATCTTATTATATTTACCACATCTAAACTTAATACCTCTTTCATATTCATCAATTTGTCTAATAGATGGTAAAATAATAAAACAACCAATAATTATAATAATGACAAAAAACATTTCACATACTCCTCTCACCATAAGTGTATCTAAATAACTAAATAATATCAATAAAATTTGACTTTAACTTCAATATAAACTATTATTATAATAGGTGAAGAAAATTGAAAATATTTAATAAAAAATTAGAGCGTACTGACAAAATTAATTTAATAATATCCGGAGTTATTTTATTTTTAGGACTAATGTTAATAATCCTATCTCCAGCAACTGATTATGCCCCAATAACAATGCTTTATTTAACATTTATGATCTACTCATTAATAAAAATCTTAGAATATTTTCTAACCAAACCAAAAGATGACTATGAAGAATTATATACAACTATCGTATGTGCTATCGCTGCATTTAGTGGATTTAAATATATTGATTATAATCCTCCAATGGTTTTATCACTAACCCTTGCCGTATGGGTATGTGCTATGGCTATCATTAAATTAATTAAAATTGATTATTTACATGATCACAACGATAAAATGATGTACATTAACCTAGGAACATTCTTCCTATTCTTATTATTAGGACTTCTAACAAGTATAAACTTATACTTTAGTGAAACAGTTCAATTCTTAATGTTAGGTTTCTTCTTTATTTGTGTAGGAATACTAGATTTAACCGAAGATTTAATAAGAATCCTAACTGATAAAAATATCATTTAATTAACATATCAACTATTGGTATGTTTTTTTTATTTTACATGATATAATTTACCTGTGATGTGATATGAAAATAATTGAAAATTTTAATGATTACGAAGTACTAAGTACAAGTAATGGATACAAATATGAAAGATGGGGAAAATATTATTTAAAAAGACCAGATCCTGAAATAATTTGGCCTGGTAACGAGAATATTAAAGTAAACGCTGTTTATAAAAGAAGTAGTACCGGTGGAGGTAATTGGACTTTAAATAATGTTCCATCATCTTGGACAGTTAATTATAAAGATTTAAAATTTAACCTTAAACTTATGGGATTTAAACATACGGGATTATTCCCAGAACAAGCCTATAATTGGGATTTAATAAGAGAAACAATTAAAAACACTAATCATAAATGTAAAGTTCTAAACTTATTTGCCTACACTGGTGCTGCCAGTATTGCTGCATTAAAAGAAGGCGCTGAAGTTGTTCATGTTGATGCATCTCGTGGAATGATTGATTGGGCTAAAGAAAATGTTAAAGTAAATAATTTAGAAAATGAATATATTAGATTTTTTGTTGATGATGTTAAAAAATTTGTTAAAAGAGAAATCAGAAGAAATAATAAATACGATATTATAATTATGGATCCCCCTTCATTTGGAAGAGGTTCTAAAAATGAGGTATGGCAAATTGAAAAAGATTTATATGATCTAGTTAAAGATACTGCATCATTATTAAGTGATGACGCTTCTCTATTTATTATTAATACTTATACAACCGGACTATCCAAAACTGTACTAGAAAACATCTTAACTCTTACCATTCCTAAAAAAGGAACTATTCTATCAGAAGAACTAGGCTTTAAAGATAATCAAGGCTTAATCTTACCATGTGGAATCACAACAAGATGGCAAAAATAATGAATTAAATTTAAATACTTTAATATACTTAACTAGGAGGAAATAATGGAAATACTAAAAGTTTCAAGTAAAAGTAACCCTAGTAAAGTAGCAGGGGCAATTGCCGGAATATTTAGAG
>CALYOH010000140.1 GCA_945228905.1 uncultured Caryophanales bacterium | reverse complement strand
ATTACTATTATGGTAAAAAGAATAAGAATAGAGATATGTCATTTGCAGACTATCTTGATTATTGGATTGATAATTATTGTAATTTTAATTTAAAATATGCAACTATAGTTACATATTTAAATATTATTAAGGTTCATTTAAAACCTAAACTAGGAATGTATAAGTTATCTCAAATAGATTCAGAACTTATACAAAATTTTATTAATCAATTATATGTAGATAATAAATTTTCAAAACATTATCTTCATGGAATACTAAAAACAATAAAAGGAGCATTAAAATATGCTTGTTATGATGTAAATTTTATTAATCATAATCCAGCAGAACATGTTCATATTCCAAGATACGAAATAGTAACTGGAGATCCTGTACATATTTATACTCAAGAGGAAATAGAAAGAATATTAGATAGATTTAAAGATTTACCATATATCTATTATTCATTCTTAACAGCATACTATACAGGATTAAGAGTTTCAGAAGTATATGGATTAACTTGGGATAACATTGATTTTGAAAATAAAACATTGACTGTCAATAAAAACATAATAAGAAAGAATAAAGATGGACTACCTAAAAGATATAATATAGCTAAAGGACATTCTACTGAAACATGGTTTTATGGAAGTTGTAAGAATCCTCAGTCAAGAAGAACTATTGCGATTGGTGATACATTAATTAAGGCATTAAAAGAATATAAGAAACTAACAGAAGAACATAAAAAATTTTATGGAGATAAATATTTAAAACATTATGAAAAGAAAGTGTTGAATGAATATACAAAAAGAGAAGAAATTAAAATAGTAGATGCAGAAGCTGAATTAGATGTTAATCTACCAGAAGCAAGATTAATATTTGTAAAACCCAATGGACAATTTAGAGGAACTGAAACACCAAGACATGCTTATAAAGTAATTAACTATGAATTAAAAATACCAAGTAGATTTCATGACTTTAGAGACACACATGCAACAAGATTAATTGAGCAAGGTGCAGATATTAAAGCAGTATCTAAAAGATTAGGTCATTCAACTATTATGACTACTTATAATATCTATGTAAGAGTAACTGAAAAGATGGAAACTGATACCGTAGATAGATTTGAAAATTATACTAACTCATTAGATATACCAAATAATGAAGAAATATTATATAAAGACTAATTTCTTTTCTTAAAAGAATATTGCATACTAAATGAAGGGAATTTATGTGGTATAATTGTAAGTGTAAGAGAAAGATAAATAGTAATTTGTAGAGGAGATATTTATGGAAGATAAACAAGTATTATTTAATAATATAGATAAAGTTCACACTACCGAAATGGGTATTGATAGAATTAAGAAAAATCTTAAATTAGATACTGATGATGTTGTTGAGTATTGTAAGAATAAAGTTTTAGATAAAAATTGTAACATCTATAAACAGGGTAAAAATTGGTATTGTGAAATTGATAATATAAAAATAACAATCAATTCATATAGTTATACAATTATAACAGCACACAAATTAAAGAGGTAAAATAGATGGATTATCAAATAATAGAATTAGAAGAATTTAATGTAATAGGAATAAGGTATGAATTATCAAAATCATTAAGTAATAATGTAAAATTAGCACAAAACCATTGGAAAATATTTAATAGTAAATTAAGAAATAATAAGTTATATTTAGGAAGTAATTGGTGTAAATATGCTTTTATTGAAAAAATAGAAAATAAGATATTTTATTATATATCTATTCCTAAAAAAGATTTTGTACCAAATGATTTTACAGAAAAGATAATTTTGAAAAGTAAATATTTAAGGGTAGAACATATTGGTAATATGAATAAACTAAAAGATACTATCAATTATGTTTATAAAGAAATAATACCTAAAAATAATATTTTAGTAGAAAATAGGCAATTTGTTTATTTTGAAAAATATGATTATAAATTTCATTGGAATAGAGAAGATTCTGTTATTGAGATCTATATTCCGATTAAATAACAAATTACAATATGGAAGTGAGATGAGTTAATGAATATTCACTTTGGATTTTCATATATAGGTTTAATATTTTTACTAATGTTGATGTTACCAAATATTATATGGAGTAAAAATAAGCCTAAAGGCTATGATAAATATGTAAAAAATGAAAATAAAGTATTACTACTATTGGAGTGGCTTGGAGAAATGCTAGTAACCTGTCTGTCATTGATATTTAGTGATTTTAATATAAATAAAATATCAAACTGGTCTAGTATATTGTTAATTGCCTTTATTATAATGATTTTATACGAAATATATTGGATAAGATATTTTAAAAGTAATAAAACAATGAAAGATATGTATAGTAGCTTGTTAGGAATACCAGTTGCAGGAGCTACTTTGCCAGTAGTTGCATTTCTGTTACTAGGTATATATGGTAGAAATATATTTCTTATTATATCAACAATAGTATTAGGAATAGGACATATAGGAATACACTTAAATCATAAAAAAGAATTAGAATAAGAAATTACAATTTTATAGTTATTGATTTATAGTAATTTACCGAAAAGATTGTCAGTAATGACAGTCTTTTTTGTACGACAAGCAGTTATACAAATAGATTAGTTCAGTGCAACTAATCTATTTTTTATAAGAATTATAAACGAATTAAATGCAATTATTTTTTTATTATTTATT
>CALYOH010000139.1 GCA_945228905.1 uncultured Caryophanales bacterium | reverse complement strand
GAACCGATTTTTCTTTATTAATCAAAAAAGAAGCAGAATTAATAAATTCCACTTCTTAAAATCTTATTTCTTAAATTTCATTATTACTTTGAATAAATCGCCATCAATTTCAATTCTAAAGGTTCCACCTTGTAATTCCACAAAGCTCTTTGCAATGGCAAGACCTAATCCTGATCCTTCAGTATTTCTTGATTCATCACCACGAACAAATCTTTCTACTATTTCATTTGGGTCAAATTTAATTTCTTCTGCTGCCATGTTCTTCATTATAACTTCAACACTATCTTCATGTTCTATGATATCTAAATATACTCTACTATTAGGCATAGCATATTTTGTTGCATTTATAATAATATTTTCAAAAGCTCTAAAAGTACGTTGGCTATCTAATTGAAGCACTATCTTTTCTTCTGGAAAATTACTCTTCATTCTTAAAGAAGATTCTTTAATCTTATCATCAAGTTCAAACAATGTCTGTTTCATTAAAGAAACAATGTCCACATCTTCAAAATTTAATGTTATATTTCCGCTACTGGCTTTACTCATTTCAAATAAATCTTCAATTAGTTCTTGAAGTCTTTGTGATTTTCTATCTACAACCTCTAAATATTCTATTCGTTTTTCTTCACTTAAATTTTTATCCTTTAATAAATCAATATATGTTATTATAGCTGTAAGTGGCGTCTTAAGATCATGAGACACATTTGAAATTAAATCTGTTTTCATTCTTTGACTTTTAACTTCTTCTTGTACAGCTTTCTTAAATCCACATTGAATCTTTTCTAAATTATCTTTAAATGGATTAAATACTCCTAAGTCTTCTTCTATCTTTACATCAAGGTTTCCTTCTGCTATTTCATTGGTAGCTTCTGTTAGTATCTTATATTTTCCACTAATATCATTTACATATTTTCTAATTAAAATAAATAATATTACCGAATATATGATTATAAATGGAATTCCAAAGAACCAAATAAAAGATAAAACTAACAATATTCCTGCATTTATTAATACAAGCTTTAAAATATACTTATTATTATCTTCATTTAAATTTATTTTTGTTACATAGTGTACTGTCTTTTTAATATATTTATATAACCAAACTATTATTCTACCAATTATGCTTCTTGTCTTAAAGTATTCTATAAATCCAATTTTAAATATTGATTTTATTACTGTCATGCCAAAGAAATCTATGGCAAAAATTCCAAACCATACAGCTATATTAAATATACTTACCATGGACCCAGATACTATTTGATCTTTTATTATAGGTAATTCTTTTAAATATGATACCCTTATCATACTTTTAGCTGCTGCAATCCATAATGCTATATCACAACTTATAATAATGAACCAAATTTCAAATGGTATTTTTAATATATTAAAATCTTTAACCTTCTTATATGGGAATATTAAAGCTGTTAATAATATTATAGCTATAATACTTGCACTGATTAAAGTTCCATAACTTTCATATCCATAATATGAAGCATTGTCTATATTCCATGAAAGATGATCTGAATAAACTAGTTCAGTTGGCACAGCAAATACATAAGTCATATTCTTAATAGGAGTAATAATTTGTGATGCTTCTCCATCAATAATATCTTGGTAATCATACATAGCTGATGATAAAGTATCAGTATTAGCTCCCTTTACATCACTTAAAGAAATATTACCATTTTCATCAAAATTAAGTACTACAGTAAATCTATATTTATTCATATCTATTGCAGATAAATCTATATTTTTATCCTCTTTAACGGTAATACTATCACTGATATTTGTGGTAGTTAATCCACTTTCCTTATCCAAGGCAAAATATTGAAGATTACTTAAACTCCTTTTTAAATTTGTAATCCATCGGTTAAAGTTCTCATTAAACCTGTAATATACCTCATCATTATATGATTCTTCATTGCCTTCATAAAAATAGTTCATACTATTTTTATCTATAAATATATCTTTAGGTTCTTTTATTTCTTCACTATTTTGGTTTTTAATTTTATAATCTAATGCATAACTAGATTCTATTAATATCTTAGCAAAATCATAGTTTTCTAAATAATTATATGATTTATCCTTTGCTAATTTACTTATAAAAGGATATGTTTTAAACATTCCCACAGAAGCTATAAATAGTATTAATATAATTATCAAGCTTGTTAAAATCTTATTCTCTTTTTTATCATTGCTTTTCAAGTTTATATCCAACTCCCCACACCACCTTTAAATATTTTGGTTTTTTCGGATTAATTTCTATTTTTTCTCTTATATTTCTCACATGAACCATTATTGTATCTGTATTAATGGCCTGTTCATTCCATACTCTTTCATATATTTCCTCAGCTGAAAAAACCCTACCTGGATTTCTTATAAGTAATTCAAGAATTTTAAACTCACTAGGTGTCATCCTTATACTTTTACCATCAAGAATCACTTCCCTAGTATCAGTATTAAGTTCTAAACCACCAACTTCAAATACATTGGTATTTTCCTCTTCATGCTTTACCATATTTAAAAATCTTGAGTATCTTCTTAAATGTGAATTTACCCTTGCTAAAAGCTCTAATGGTCTAAATGGTTTAGTAACATAATCATCTGCTCCTATATTAAGACCCATTATTTTATCAACTTCTTCTGATTTTGCTGATAACATTATCACAGGAAAATCATATTTTTCT
>CALYOH010000138.1 GCA_945228905.1 uncultured Caryophanales bacterium | reverse complement strand
ATGCTATTGTTGTTGTAAGTGATGAGAACATACCAACAACTGAAGTAAGCATCATTGTCATTTGAGGTCCAATTGTTAAAATACCTGGTTTAATATTTTGCTCATTAGTAGTAGGAGGAGGTGAAATTCCTATTTCAACTGGTCTATATACAGTTTTAAATCTAGGAGCTTTTGTAAAATATTCTTCACCTTCAAATACAGATCTTTCAGTAGAAATATCTAATAAACTATTACTTGTTGCTTCATCTAATAATTGAGTATTTATTTGAGTAAATGTTGAATTGCTTAATGTAAGAGGGTAGTTACTTGAATTAATAACAACCATTCTATTACCAAATGGAATTACTTTTAATCCTTTGATAAATAATTCGTCACCATGCATTAATGTTTTCTTCTTTGATAATCTATCATTAACATATAAGTTAGTATCTTGAGTAGCTACAGTCCATATACCACTATTATATGTTAATTGAATATCTGAACCTAACATAGGGTTTTGGAATGTAATATCCCCACCTGATCTTGAAATAGTTACAACACTTTTCTTTACTTCATAATTTGGTGGTGGAGTAAGAGTAGGATTATATGCAAATAATTCAAATGAGATTTTAAGTGATTTATTTTCAAGTTTATAATTACTTGTATTATCAAATTCATCACTTTCACACATTGTTTCATTTTTATATAAGACATAGTTATTTACTGGATAAATAGCCCATTTATTATTTTGAGCCACAACAGTTGCAATGATTTCATCTTTATATCCAGCAATTTGATAATTACCTTTAATATTGTCGGATAAAACTATTCTTTTTGCCTCATTTAATCCTGTCAAATATAGTATCACGACTACCACTCCTTATTATGTATATTATATAATATGGGAAGAATTATATCAATATAAATAAAGTGTAAAAAAAGATTAAATATATTAGAAAAATATGTTTATTATTGTATAATATAAATAATACAAGGAGGATAAAATGAACGAAGAATTACAAACTCAATCTGTAGCTCCTGAAACACCAGTAGCTCCAGTAGAAAATACTCAAACTGCACCAGCAGTAGGTGGAAATAAATCTCAAGCTAATAATCCAATTATTGTTAATGGAGTAGATGTTAGACAATATACTGTTGAAGATTTACCAGAAGAATTAGCTGATGAAATGACTGATGAACAAGCTGATCAATTTATTATTGGATTAAGTGAAGAAGCAATTTCTTTATTCAATGAAAAAATGGGTTATATTGAATCTATGCCTATAAGTGAAGAAGAACTTAAAACTAGACAAGAAGCTAGAGAATCATTAACATTATCATTTAATAATACAAATGAAGGTAGACCTGAAAGAGCTGCAGAACCTGCACCTGCACCAACAGTTAAAACTGAACAAACTGGATCAGTTATTTTTGGACAAAGACAATAAAAAAGAACTCTTAATGAGTTCTTTTTTTTACCATACATAACGAGTTACATTATTTGCATTTTTTTCTTCTTCGCGCTTTCTACGTTCTTCTTCCTCACGTCTGCGTCTTTCTTCTTCACGTCTTCTATAATTTTCTGATGTTTGTTTTTCGTAATCTCTCATTTGATATTGTAAATCTCTCAAAAATGATTTTAATTCTAGTTCAAATAATTGTATTCCATCTTCATTAAGAATATATTCAAAATCTTTATAATCTTCATCTACTGAAGTGCCAACTACATCATGTGCATTTCTTTCTAATGAAGAGACATCATCAATCATATGTAATCTATATCTTTCAACTTTATCTAATAAATCATATATTCTAGATATAGAACTATCTACTGAAGTTTTGTTATAACATAATTCATAATCACTATTACTAAAATATCCCATAATATCACATATATCTTTCTAGTAATCTATCTATATAATCTAATTTACTATTTGTTTTATTTACATCATAAGATAAATTCTTATTTAATTTACTCAAATTATCAACAACATTTTTTAAATGTTTAACTGAATTATTTGAAACTCCGGCAAATGTTGATTTCATATCTGTAATACGATTTGAAACTTCATCTGCTTTTCTTGAAAAATTATATGAATTAATTTGATATTTCATTTTTAATACTTCACTTGCTATATCATATAGAGTATTACACAATGAAGTAGTATCATTAGCAACATTAATCATATCATTGGTAAAATTATTTGGTTTATATTTTGCTTTATCCCAATTCTTTTTGTTATAAGTATCATATCTACCCATAATTATCACCCTTCTATAATAATTATACATTATATAACTTCAATATTTTATTTGAATATCGTATTTTATTGACAAATTTACATATAAATAGTATAGTTTAGACATGAAATCAAGGACGAGGACATGTTTATTAAATTTCTATATAAAGTGATTCTAGGATAGTGGAAACTAGATTATAAGAGTTAATAAATCCTACCTCTGAGTAATATGAAAACATATTCGTATATCTGCGTTAAAGATTATTAAGTTAAATAAAGGATGGTACCGTGCATATGCACTTCTTTGGTATTATCCTTTTTATTTTTTAGAAAGGTGATTTATATGAAATTAAAAGGAAGCTATTTTTACACATTAAGAGAAGATGCTAAAGATGAAGATTCAAGATCAGGTAATTTATTAGTTAGATCTGGAATGATTAAAAAGACTAGTGCTGGTGTTTATATGTTT
>CALYOH010000137.1 GCA_945228905.1 uncultured Caryophanales bacterium | reverse complement strand
AATTACTACTGGTGGAAGTAGTTTTTCTAACCAATTCTTTCCTGTAAAATGAATGATTGTAGCAACTACAATGTAGATTAAACCTACAGCCATGATTCCAGTCATTGCTCCTGATATACCGCCTTTAATATAAGCAGCAGCTATCGGTGTAATAAATGCAAATGAACTTCCTAGGTAAACTGGTGATTTACCTTTAGTACACAAAATATATAATAATGTACCAATACCAGATGCAAATAATGCAACTGGAATAGTTAATACTTCTGCTCCAGCAGCAGTGTTAA
Source organism: uncultured Caryophanales bacterium (assembly GCA_945228905.1). Lineage (GTDB taxonomy): Bacteria > Bacillota_I > Bacilli_A > RF39 > UBA660 > UBA3789. The sequence continues at coordinate 2,415 of CALYOH010000137.1, read as the reverse complement.
CAAGAATTGGAACTAATACTGTAGCTCCAAACATTGCGAATACATGTTGAAACGCAAGAATTATCCACTTTGCTATAGGTGGAGTTTCTTCGACATCATATGTCATTTTCTTTTTCATATATCTCTTCCTTTCGTTAAGGTGTAATTTTATCCCAAAAAAAAGAAGATACCACCAATACCTTCTTTAATTTAAAAATAAAAAATTAGGAGAAATAATCCCTATATGATTTCTAGTTGTGCAATTAAATTGTTGTAACCATCTAGTATTTCTCATAATTAACACCCTTAAAGAAATTATATACAATTAAAAATATTTTTTCAATAAAAAAGAAATATTTTTATATTTCTTTTTAATCATTTGCTTCTATTACTGTTTCTTGTTTATTTGGATCTATCATAGAAATCATTTCTTGATATACTTGTTCTAATGTTTTATTTGATGTTTCAATTTCAAAAGCACCCATAGGTCTAACAAAGTTACCTCTTAAATCATATAGATCTCTTGTTTCTAATTCTTTTTCTATTTCAACTCTATCTATTCCTGGTTTTTCTTCCATTAATCTTTGAATACGAGTTTCTTTATTAGCATATATATAGAATTTATAATCTGCATCTGGTGCTACTCTAGTACCAACATCTCTACCATCAATAACAACATTATTTTTTTCCATAAAATGTCTTTGTAATAAAGTAACTATTGATTGTATATCTTTATTATTTGCTATCTTAGATGAATTAACTGATACTTCTTTATCCCTAATAGAATCAGTTACATCTACTCCATTAAGTAATACTCTATTATTGTCATCATATGATATATCTAATGTATTTAAATGGTCTAATGTTACATCACGATTAGTTTCTATATTTAATCCTTTTGTTATCATTTCATATGTTATACATCTAAAGAAATCACCTGCTGACATTCTTTTATATCCTAAACTTTTAGCTATCATATCTGCTAAAGTAGTTTTACCATTTCCTGATAAACCATCTATTGTAATTACCATAAAATCACTTCCTATAATAATTATAGTATTGATTTTATTATAGTTTCAACAATTTGTTTAATATGTTTACATTCTCATATTTTAATTGATCATCATTATCTAAATCTACATCATCTGAATGATCTAATTTATAGTTAAACATATGAGATGCATTGTGAACAAACCATTCTAATCTCATAGATTCTATTGTTCTATTCCATTCACTTGGATATAATTCTTCATATATCATTAATACTTCTAATATTTCATTTCTTATATCTTTATTATTTATTCTATATGAAGATACTATTTGAAAATTAGGATCTGATTTAGAATATCTTTGATCTATAACTAAAATATCATCTTTATCTACTTTATCTTTAATAGAATTAATATATACTTCTGTACCTATATATATTTTCCCATTTGAATATGTAGCAAAGTAATCTTCATTATCTGTTATTACATATGTAGGTGTATATTTATGTTCATATTTCATATATCCTACTAATGCAATTGAGGCAGTTAATAATAAACATGCTTTTTTAAATTTTAAATTTTTATGTTTCATTTAACTACCTCCTTATTTTTTATTTATTTAATAATTTCTTTATTAATTTATGTCCATCTAAATTTATTTCTTTAACTTCTCCATTTACTACATCTATTGGATCAACTAAATCAATTTTATATCCATGATCTTTATATTCTTGGAAATCTCTTTCATATGTATTAGATGTACATATAAAAGGAAAACCTCCTGCTTTAACTTTAGACATACCTACAAATCTTATTAATAAATCATCTAGTAATAATTTACCATTTGAATCTGATGTTAATTTAAATATTTTATTTAATGATTTTTCATAGTCATCTGTTTCTAATAATCTTTTAAATGCACGATATAAATCTTCATGTGCTTTAATAATTCCTAATGTTAAATCAACTATCATTTTATGATATATTCTATCTTTATATACTGTATGCTTTCTAACATATAAATTTAAATAATCTACAAACTGAGAATCTGTTATATATCCTTTTTCTTTAACATCATCAAATTCTTCATGATATTTTTCTATCATAGAATTATATAAATCTTTATCTGGATAAATAAATCCTTTTCTTATGTCCATGATTGGATATTCAAGATTACTCTCTTTGTGACCATTTTCACCCATTGAATTATATAATGTTCCATTTCTAGTTAAATACCATGCATTTGGAATATCTATTATTAGATCTTTATCACTTAATACTATTTTATTTTTCATTCTTATTTCTTCATATGCTTGTTTAGTTTCATCATATACTTTTTTATAATAATCATATGAACTAGAAAATACCTGAGCTAATATTTTAATAATTGATAACATATCATCCTGTCTCTTATACACATCTGACGCTGCCGACGATCTTACGCGTG
>CALYOH010000136.1 GCA_945228905.1 uncultured Caryophanales bacterium | reverse complement strand
GTGAATATGCACATGCAATGGGTAATGGTCCTGGTGGATTAATTGAATATGATGACCTTATTCAAAATCATGATGAATTTGCAGGTGCATACGTTTGGGAATGGTGCGATCATGCTATTCTTATACATGAAAGCGAAGATGGTAAAAAAGCATATGGATATGGTGGAGATTTTGGAGAAGAAAACCACGATGGAAACTTCTGTGTTGATGGTTTAGTTTATCCTGATAGAAAACCTCATACTGGATTATTAGAATATAAAAATATTAATAGACCTATAAGAGCATTAGAATTTGACCAAGCTAATAAAAAAGTTAAACTTAAAAATATGCTTAATTTTACTAACGCTAATGAAGTATTAGATATTAACTATAAAGTATTATTAGATGGCGAAGTTATTTTAGTAGATAAATTAATCTTAGAAAGCTTAAATCCACAAGAAGAAAAATGGTATAAGTTAAATATATCAGAATTACCTGTTGGAATTATTACTATATTAATTGAGTCTAGTATAAAATATGACCATTCTCTTTATAAAAAAGGTACTATACTAGGTCATGATCAATTTATTATAAAGAATGAAGCAACAAATATAGAATCTGTAAATAAACTAACGCAAATTACTAATGATGAAGAAAAGCTTAATGTAGAGGAATCTATTAATAAAATTAAAATTACAAATTCAAGATTAACTTACGTATATAATAAAAATACAGGAACTTTTGAATTTATTGAATCATTAGGAGAAGTATTTATAGATAACCCATTAGAATTTGTTATTTGGAGATCTCCTACAGATAATGATAGAAAAATCAAAAATGATTGGATTGAAGCTGGCTTTAATCAAATTACAACATATGTATACAATACTGAAATTAAAGAGTATTCAAATAAACTAGAAATAGTTAGTTTCTTAAGTTTGATTCCACCTTATAGAGAAAAAGTAGTTGATGTTACAGTAACGTGGACTATCTATCCATGTGGTTTAATCAACTGTAATATTGAAGCCAATAAAAATATGAAAACTCCTTATTTACCACGCTTTGGAGTAGAACTTAAATTAAACAAATCATATGAAAATGTAAATTATTTTGGTTTTGGTCCATATGAAAATTATATAGATAAAAATTCATCTTGTTATTTAGGTAGATTTAATTCAAAGGTTTCTGAAATGCATGAAGATTATATAAAACCTCAAGAAAACGGAAGTCATCACTTCTGTAGAGAAGTATCTATTAATAATAACTCTGGAAAGCTATATATTTTATCTGAAAATGATTTTGCTTTTAATGCTTCACATTTTTCCATTTATCAATTAACTAATACTAGTCATAACTTTGATTTAAATGAAGAGAACTTTACTTACTTAATTGTAGACTATAAACAAAGCGGAATTGGATCAAATAGTTGTGGTCCTGATTTACCTGAAGAATATAGACTTAATGAAGAAAAGTTTTCATACAATTTCTATTTAAAATTTATAGTATAAAAAAACTTTAGGACCCCTGAAGACCAGCTTTTTGGTCTCCGAGGGTCCATTTTTCTAAATTACCATGTAATTTTGTCTTCAAAAATATAATTATGCAACTGTTCAACAGTTACTTCTTTATCAAATGTTAAATAATATATTCCACTTATCATCTTTCCCTCACAATAATCATCAAGCGGGAATCTTTCTAGTTGTAAATTTGAATCACCAAGCTTTAATACTTCAGTTCCTAATTCTAATATATCAGAGTAACCTAAGCTTGTATTAACCATAGGCAATATTTCTGATAATAATGATGGATAAGAAGTTACTGGCATAGTCTCTATCTTTTTAAATATTTCTGTTAATACTTCTCTATGTCTTTCAGTTCTTTTATAATCCCCACCAGAAGTATATCTAATTCTACAAAAAGCTAAGGCTTGTGTGCCACTTACATGTTGAATCCCTGTAGACTCTATAGCTGGTTCACTAGTTCCATTAATATTATTAAGATGTGCTATATAACCATTTATATATTCTAATTCATCTGCATCTATATTTAATTCTATTCCTCCAAGTTCATCTATTATCTTAGGTAATGTTTCAAAATTAACAGATGCAAAATTCTCTATATTTAAATCAAAGTTTTCATTTAAAGTTTTTATTGCTAATTGAGGTCCTCCAAAAGCATAAGCATGATTAAGTTTATCATTTCCATGACCATCAATTGCAACATAAGAATCTCTCATTATTGATGTTAATTTTAACTTTTTATGTACTGTATCTATAGTTGCTATCATTATAGAATCTGATCTTCCAACATCACCATCTACTGCATCAACTCCAAATAGTGCAATATTAATTATACTATTGCTATATTGTGATAACTTTTCTTGTACTTCTTCCGTAATACCAATATCCTCTTTATCAATTTCAACCTTTTCTAACTTATTAAATAAGTGATTTCCGTAAAAATAAACTGTACCTACTGTTCCTACAATAACTGCTAATACTATTGCTAAAATCCAAATTGTTATCTTTTTACCTTTAGTCATTTTTCTTTCTCCTACGCTAAATACTGTGTCATTTACTTTGCATATTTTTATCTAATTTTATTATTTATTAGTAATAATATCACATTTTTTATTATTTTTCACCTATCTAATAAGTTATTTAATATAATTATAAAAATAAGGTATCCACTAAAGTGAATACCTCATTTTACTTTTAAATAA
>CALYOH010000135.1 GCA_945228905.1 uncultured Caryophanales bacterium | reverse complement strand
CATATATTCATGGATATTGTGGAGATGTATTATCAAAAGATATGTTTTGTGTTAATGCATCTCATATTATTGAAAAGCTTCCATATATAGTTGAAGATTTAGTAAATAAACATGAAAATGAATTTAAACTACTGTAGAGAAATCAAAATTAGAGATGATATTGTATAATTAGTCATTAGTATTATAATACGTATAGTATAAAAATAAGCTGTATTCTACAAAATATTTGTGATACAGCTTAAACTATAAATATATAGTTTTATCTTTCATTTTCAACTTTCATGATTCATTCTTTAACTTATAAAAACAGTAGTTCCATATGGAATATTATCATAAATCCATTTAGCATTTACTTTAGCAAGTCTAATACATCCATTACTGATTTTATATCCAAGTCGACCATCTCTAACTGTATTATCTAAGTTATATATAATTGAATGGAAAAGATAATTTCCTTTAAATTGTGTATAATAATAACAAATATATCCATGGTTTTCGCCAAATGAAAATCCTTTGGCACCAACTTTAAATGTTCCTAAAGGTGTAGGTGTAGAAGGTTTTCCAATGGAACAAATATAATTCTTTATTAATTTCCAGTTATTTTTAGAGCCTGAAAAAATATTTACTTGAAAATTATTAGTATCTACCCAAATAAGATATTTAGTAGTGCTAGATAAATTATTATTATTTACAAATTGTGTAGAGGTATTATTGTAATTTGGTGGAATTCTATAATTATGAACTATTATATATTTGGATAAAATTAGTTTATGATATAAATCTTTTAGTTTACTATAAAATAACATAAAGACCTCTCTTTTAATTACTAAATATAGTAGTTTATGAATAATTTTGATTAAATGTTCGAGTATTAATTTATAATATATATAGTTTTTATTAAGTTTATGGAGGTGAGTATTTTATGATAATAGAGTTTATTAATAGTGAAACATTTAGAATATCAGTAGTTATTACATTTAAAATAATTATATGCGCAATTCTTGCTGGAGCAATAGGATATAATAGAGAGAAAAAAGGAATGGTAGTAGGAATAAGAACTCACGTTATGGTTGGACTTGTAGGCTTATTAATTCAAATAACATCTTTAGAATATTATCGTATTAATGGTGGAGAGAATGATGTGTTCAGATTAGCTGGACAATATATTTCAGGTATAGGATTTTTAGGGGCAGGAACAATATTAAAGGATAAAAGAAGTGTAAAAGGCTTAACTACAGCAGCATCTATATGTTTTGCAGCTATAATAGGTCTTGCAGTAGGATCAGGTATATACATTGCTTCAGCAGTGATTACTCTTGTAGCATATGCATTTTTAAATGATGTATTTAAAATAAAAAATTTGGTTTCAATATCTAGAAATTCTCACGCACATATACAAGTGGGAATAAACGGGAATATAACTACAACTGTTGAAGCAGTAAAAGATATGATAAGGAGTACAGGTGGAGATATTATATCTATTGAAATGCAAAAGAGGTCTAATAGTGAAGGGGTTAGGCTTAGATTTAAAATAAATATTGATGATGAACTTGATATTAGTGATATATTAACAGATATAATGTGTATAAATGAAGCTGAAAAGGTAGAGTTAATAGAACATTAAACATAAACTTTAATATTTTAAAATAAAAATGGTATGTATAAGAAATTATTTTAATACATACCATTTTGGGTGTTAGAAGTATATTACTTAAATTAAGCTATCAATGCCGTTTACAGTAGTTTGTTCATTTTCATCAATAGGAATAACAAGATATTTTTTACCGTCAATTATTTGTGATTTTATTTGAGGTACCTTTTCAGGTTTTACTTTTAGTACAATATCATAGTTTTCATTTGTATTAGTAGAATCATACATACTTTCATCTGAAGTTTCAGATGTCTCTGTATTAGTGTTAAGATCAGTATCAGAATTATCTTTTGATATAGAATCATTGATATCTTCTGAAGTAATATTAGAAGAATCTACTTCTATAGCAGCTTCATCTTCTAACTCTAATGGATTTTTTTCACTTTCTGAATCTGCTGAAGAGGCTTGAGTTACTCTTTCAAGTTTATTTTCAAGTATTTTTACTTGCCTCTCAAGCATTTCTTCTTTTTTCTTTTGAGCTTTTGCAGCAAGGGCTTTATTATCTAGTAATATTTCTGCCACAGGAGGGGTATCGCCAAAGTTTTCTGTATATGATTTTTCTATTTTAGTAGTAACTTCCTCAGGAACACCACTTAGAGATAATATTTCTTGAACAACATCATTAGTTAAAACTATTGGCACATCAGATTCTTCATAAATACTATTATGTTCTTCAATTTTATTGTTTAGGCTTTCTTGAATCTCCATAAAGAAATGATCAGATTTCTTTTCATCAGGACCAAGAGCATCGCGGATAATATCATTAAATACTTCCTTTTGTTCTGTATGAGTTTGTTTTGTTGGACAGCCTAAAGCATTTTCCATTAGTTCAGGATGTGTATCTTTTGCATTTTTTGTATAGTACATAATAGAATTAACATCAGAACTACGATTTATAAAGGCAGGAAATACAAATCCATTACTTGGTGCTTCAACAACCCAATCTCTTGTACGAGATTTAATTGTATTTTCTTCCTCGAAGTATCTAAGTCCAGCCTTAGATAGTTCAACTGGGCATATTGCACAAAGAATATATTCATACACTTCTTCAGATTCATCTAACTTTGCATTATCTTTAGTTTTAGTAATAACATCGTAAGCATCGTGGAATATAAGTA
>CALYOH010000134.1 GCA_945228905.1 uncultured Caryophanales bacterium | reverse complement strand
ACTAAATAATAAAACATATTTAGCTTCTTTAGTTTCCCCTTGAACAAATTCATCGTATAAAGCTACAAATTAATAATCTAAATTAAAATGTTATTTTATTTAATTAATAATATTTTTATTGATTTCCTTTGAACTTCCTCCAGCTATAACACTTTTTTCTTCTTGAGTATAAGCTTTAGGTAATTCTTTAATAGTAATCATTTTAAACATTTTATCTAAATCTAATCCTAGATTATACTTTTTATCAAAGTCAGCAACTAAGTCTTTAGTAGAAGCAATGTGAGAATATACCGATTCAACTTCTTCATCAGGTATTCCAATTTCTCTCCAACCAGTTCTTACTACTGTTTTTAATCTGTTCTTAAATTCAATGAATTCGTAGTCTTGATTATTTAATAATGGCATATTTCTCGCCCCCTTTCTTAAACGGAATTATAGTCTAAAATAATAATGTTGCCAATCAATTAGCACTTATCTATTGACAGTGCTAATTATAAGTGGTATAACATTTTATGTAAGTTGAATAAATATGAAGGGAAGTAATAAAAATGGCAAAAAAGCAATTTAAAACAGAATCTAAAAGATTAATGGATTTAATGATTAATTCAATTTATACAAATAAAGAAATATTTTTAAGAGAGCTTATTTCAAATGCATCAGATGCAATAGATAAGTTATATTACAAATCTCTTACAGATGAAAAAGTTAAAGTAAATAAAAAAGATTTCTTAATCAATATTTCTATTGATAAAGATAATAGATCATTAACTATATCTGATAATGGTATAGGTATGACTAAGGAAGAATTAGAGAATAACCTAGGTACTATAGCTAAATCTGGTTCTTTAGATTTTAAAGAAGAAAATGAACATAAAAAGAATATAGATATAATTGGTCAATTTGGTGTTGGTTTTTATTCAGCATTCATGGTTGCATCTAATATTAAAGTAACTTCTAAAGCATATGGAAGTGATGAAGCATATATTTGGTAATCATCTGGAGTAGATGGATATTCAATTGAAAAAGGTGAAAGAGATACAAATGGTACAACTATAGTTCTTACTATTAAAGAAGACAAGGAAGAAGAAATATATGATGAATTATTACATGATCATTTTATTGAATCATTAGTAAAGAAATATTCTAATTATATTACTTATCCAATTAAATTAAATGATAGTAAAGATCCTTTAAATGATATGGTACCTTTATGGAAACGTAGTAAGAATAGTATTAAAGAAGAAGATTATAATACATTCTATAAAGATAAATTTAATGATTATACAGATCCAGCTAGAGTAATACATACTTCTGCTGAAGGTCTTGTTTCATTTAATTCATTGTTATTTATTCCTACAAATGCACCTTTTGATTTCTATACAAAGAATTATGAAAAAGGATTACAACTATATTCAAATGGAGTATTAATCATGGATAAATGTGATAAACTTCTACCTGATTATTATTCATTTGTTAAAGGTGTAGTTGATTCTCCAGATTTATCTTTAAATATTTCAAGAGAAATGTTACAACAAGATAAAACACTAGGATTAATTGCTAAAAACATTGAAACAAAGATTAATAAAGAATTATTAGATATGATTGAAAATGATAGATCTAAATATGAAGAATTCTTTAAGAACTTTGGAATGCAAATTAAATTTGGTGTATATGATCAATTTGGTATGAATAAAGATAAGTTAAAAGATTTGCTTATTTTTACATCTTCTAAAGATATGAAACAATATACATTAAAAGAATATAAAGAAAGAATGAAAGAAGATCAAAAAGCTATCTACTATGTATGTGGAGAAACAAATGAAAAGATTGATGTTCTTCCAATAGTTGAACAATTTAAAGATAAAGATTATGAAGTCTTATATTGTACTAATTACATGGATGAATTTGTAATGTCTACATTACAAAAATATGATGGTGTAGATATTAAGAATATTGATAAAGCTTCAACTGATTTATCTACTGAAGAAGAAACTAAAGAACTAGAAAAGAAAAATGAAGAATCTAAAGATATGTTCAAAGTTATGAAAGAAGCTATAACTGATGTATCTACAGTTAGATTTACAAACAAATTAAAAAATCATCCAGTTTGTTTATCAAGTGAAGGTGAAATAACTATTGAAATGGAAAAAGTTATAAATGCAATGCCAACTGATGAACATATAGATGCTGCTAAAGTATTAGAAATAAATGAAAATCACAAGATAGCAGATAAGTTAAAACACTTATATGAAACAGATAAAGAGGCTTTAAAAGATTATACAAAGATCTTATATGCTCAAGCTAGATTAATTGAAGGATTGACAATTGATAATCCTACTGAAATTACAAATCTTATTTGTAATGTTATATCAGATGAAAAGGAAGATTAATCTTCCTTTTTTTATTTAAAGAGATTATATGATATAATTATTTAGTGAAGAAGGAGTTATACTCATGGAAAAATATCAAGAAGTAGAAAGAAGTATTATAACTAGATTTAGAAAAGAAATATGGTCTAGATTTGTTAAAGGTGTTGCAAACTATGAACAAATAGCTGAAGGTGATAAAGTCATGGTTTGTATATCTGGTGGTAAGGATTCTTTTCTATTAGCTAAATGTATACAAGAATTAATTAAACATGGTAAGTTTAAATTTGAAGCTAAATATGTTTGTATGGATCCTGGTTATAATAAAAAGAATAGAGAACTTATTGAATCTAATGCTAAAACTTTAGGAATACCTATTGAAATATTTGAATCAGATGTATTTCAAGT
>CALYOH010000133.1 GCA_945228905.1 uncultured Caryophanales bacterium | reverse complement strand
CAATTATTTACTTGCGATAACTGTGATATTTATAATTATTGGAATAGTAATTATATTTGGTATTACTGGTATGATGGCTTTTACAAATAATTATATTATTAATAAATATTTAGATAAAGAAGTTGTTGAAAATTATAATGGTGATAATTATATAGTAAAAATTATTGGTGATGATAAATATTACTATAAGGTTTATTCGGATTTTCTTAAATCTAAATATGCTAGTTTTAGTATAGAAGAAAAAGAAATACAAGATGGTGATATTAAATATGTTTATAAAACAGTTACATCTTATAATGAAAAAGGTCAAATATCTGATATTAAAACAGAGGGCGGAGTAGGTGAAACAAAATGACAAATAAATTAAGAAATATGGGGTATATTTTATGCGTAGGTGCTACATTAGTATTCTTAGGTGGTATAGGTATACTTAATTCTGGTACTGAAATTGCAGATATATGGAAAACGATTTTAGTAGGTTTTCTATCATTCTTTTTAATAGGTTTAAGTTTTGTATCTAAGAGTTCTTTTAAACTTGAAAAGTTTGATAGTTATATATTATTTGTAGGATTTGCTACATTAGTAAGTATGTTTATCTCAATTGGACATTTTGAATTATTTGGTGAATGGTTTTCGTTTAATGGGGATGGATGTTATTTATTCTTAGCAAGCATTGCTATATTAATGAGTATTTTACTAATACTAATGAAAGTAAAAACTAAATTATTTTTCTTTTATGAATTAGCATATATAACATTTATTTTTACAATTTATTTTGTAGTAGTATTCTTTACTGAAAATTATAGAGTATCATTAATTGTATTACCTGCAATGTTATTAATTGCAAATATTGTTTCTATGTTTAGAAAGAGATTCAGTATATTTACTGTATTTACTTTTATATCATTAATATTTAATATTGCATATATTGGATCTAAAGAACCAATATTATGCGTAATATTTAATGCTATAAATATGTTATCGATTTTAGCTATTACATATAATTATAGAAATAAAGATTTAGTAGTAATTCCAACAATTATATTTGGATTTAATACTATATTATTGTATGTATCATTGTATGTATTATTAAAGGATGCTAATATCACTTCATTAATAATGGCATTTGTAATTATGATATATGATATTGCTTTTACTTTCTTAGCTGGTTCTGAAAAGAAAGTATATTTAGTAATTTCAAAAATAATTACATGTTTATTCTTATTAGTAACATGTTTATTTGCTAATTTAACATATGGTTCAATTATGTATATAGGTATTATAGGAACTTCTTTATTATCGACATTTATCATTAAAAATGATAGTGTTGAAAAGTTCTTATTACCTTTTAAAGTATTCTTTGTAATTGAAGTTATATTTGGACATTTATGTGATATGGAATATGTTAATGCATTACTAGGCCATGTTATATGTAATATTGTTGCTATTATTTCATTAATACTTATAAATGAAAAATCAATTAGAAATGAACTCATTTCAATTGTATTATTATCATTAGTATTTATTTTATTTGTTGATAGAAGTGTATTAACATTTATATTTGGAATAGTAGTTGCTTTATTTGACTATGTTTCTGTATTCTTTGTATGTAATAAGTTTAGAGATAGTAGTTATAAGAAAACATTTTATATTATTTTATTACTATATATCTTATTTGCTGTTATAAGAGTACAATTTGATTTCTATAAATATTTAATATGTTCAATAGCTTATACAATATTATTTGTTATTTCATATAAAGATAAATTGTTAGCAGGATGTTCATTAGGATTTGTAGTTGGATCATTGTTATTATATTCATATTCTTTGAGTGAATATAGATTATCTCTTTATAGTGCTATTATATTTGGTAGTTTATTTGCTTTTGCTTATCTTGTTGCTGATGATAAAGCAAAAAGAAATGAATTTTTAAATGTAGCAGGATCTGTATTCTTAATTGTTAGTTTTGGTATTTCACTCTTAGATTCAATACTAGATGTATCGTTTAATGTTGTATTCTTAATTGAATCAGTAACAATGTTAATATATTCTAATATCATTAATAAGAGATTCTTATTTAATTCATCTATGGTTATAACTGCAGGTATTATTATTAGAATGTTATTTAGAATTGAAGGTATTCCTACTGCAGTAGTTGTTACATTAACAGGTGTAATTATAATTATTGTATTATGTGTAATGATTAAGAGTTATTTAAATAAAGATTTAGAAAGAGATATTCAATTAGAAAATCCTAAATTTAAATTTTGTGGACAATGTGGAACTAAATTATATATAAATGATACTATATGTCCTACATGTTCAAAAAAATCAGAAGTAGAATCCAAATTTTGTGGACAATGCGGAACTAAATTAAAGAAGGATGTTAAGTTTTGTCCTCAATGTGGAGATAAAATAGTTAAATAATATGAAAAAAATATTATTGGTATTATTACTTTTAATTCCATTTAATATATATGCTAAAGAAGTAGTAACTCTTGATAAATGTATAGATGGAGATACTGCTTCTTTTAATATAAATGGAGAAATAAAAAAAGTAAGATTTTTAGCTATAAATGCACCTGAGTATACTTCAAAGATTGAATTTTATGGAAAAGAATCTAGTGAATATGTATGTGATAAATTAACTAAGTCTTCTAAGATAGAAATAGAATATGATTCTAAGTCTGATAAAGTTGATAAATATGATAGAGTATTAGCATGGATATATGTTGATGATAAATTACTTCAAAGTGAATTAGTTGAATTTGGATATGTTAATGTTGAATATATATATGAT
>CALYOH010000132.1 GCA_945228905.1 uncultured Caryophanales bacterium | reverse complement strand
TTTCTTTTATAATATTAAGTCTTTTATCTATTTTTTTATTATAGGCAATTTTACCAACTAATTTATGAACTAATTGGAAAGGATAACTTATAACAGCAGGTGCTAATGCAACAATGTTATATATTTTATTTCCAGTACATACTTTTTTCTTAAATGCATCATTTACTCTAACATTAGAGGCAGTTAATTTCCAATCATCACCTTTAGCAATATCTAAATCTTTAGTTAGTTTAGCCATAATTGAATCGAGAGTAATAATTTCTCCTTCTTCATTAACGGCATAACCATCTCTATAATCATATTCTTTATTTTGCTTTTGTTTTTCTGTAGGTTTATCAGGAACTTGTTGACTAATTTTTCTTTCTTCTTGTTTCTTTTCTTCCTCTTTTGTTTTTTTATCTTTCTTTTGATTTAAAGCGTATGCTAATACAGTATTTGTAAATGTATCATATGTTACATTTTTTATCTTATTTCCATTTATTGTTACATCAAATTCTTTATCTTTAAATTCTTCAGGATTTATTTTTCTTTGTCTTGCAATTTCTTCAATAAAATTAATAATAAAGAAATCGATATCTTCTGGAGTTAACATATCTAAATTAAATTCTTCAGGATTTTCAAGTTTAATATTATCATATGAAGCCATGATAGAAAGTTTAGTATCAGTTATATTAATATCAAATATAACTTTCTTTTCTTTTAATGTTTCTTTTGTTTTAGCTGCATCTTTATTAGCATCTTTTAATAGATCCGGATTAGATTTAATATAATCTAAATATCTATCATTATGATTTTCATAATCTTTTAATGCAGATTCAATAGATTTTAATTCTTTAATGTATGCTTCATACATATCTACAAAAGCAAGTAATACTTTAATTTCATCTTTAATTTCTTTTTTCTTATCTGGATCTTCAATAGTTTTTATTTCTTTAGCTAAATCAACTAATCTGCTTCTTGATTTATTATATGTATCAGATAATATATTAACATATAATAATTCACTTTTAACTTCATGATAAATATGATTCTTTTCATCAGCTACATATCTATAATGAATAGCTACAATATTATTAGTATCTCCTGTAGCATTTTGTATTTGATTTTGGAATCTTTCTTCTTCATTTAATAATGATTGATTTCTACCTGCAATTACTCTTCTAAAAACAGATATTTGATTAGCTAAATCCATTGCAGTTCTTTTAAATTCTAAACTATTTGCATCAAACATAAAAACCCTCCTAAACCTCTCCATTTTTGATTTGATTTAAAACGTCAGATACCATTTCCCATTCTGCATCTGTTTCAATATCTTCCATTTTAAAAGCTGAAGAAAATGGATCATATGATTTAACATATATATTTTCATTTCCATCTTCGTCAGTTGAATGATCAGTAAATGCTACATAATTTCGACCATTTTCATTACAAGTAAAATCAAAAACTACTTCACATTCTACTTCTTTTCCATCTTTTACTATTTTTAATTTATCTTCTAGTAACATAACTAGCACCACCGTATATTTATTATAGTATCAATTTTGATTAAACGCTCATTAATTCTTCTACTTTGTCTTTGATTTTTTCATCAACAACTTTATTATATTTATTAATTAATTCTTGAACATCTTCTTCAGAAGACTTCTTTTGATCTTCTGTTAAATCTTCAGCCTTCTTGATTGAATTCATAGCATCTGCTCTTGCGTTTCTTAATGCTACTTTGCAATCTTCTCCCATTTCTTTAACTTGTTTAACATAATTTCTTCTTGTTTCTTCAGTTAATTTAGGAATATTTAAAATAATCATTTCTCCATTATTTGTTGGAGAAATACCTAAATTATCTTCATTAATTGCATTTTAAATATCTTTAAAGATTGATTTATCAAATGGTTTGATCATTAATTGTCTTGCTTCAGGCACAGTTATATTTGCTACTTGATTTAAAGCAGTTGGTACTCCATAGTACTCTACTTTAATACCATTTAACATAGCAGGGTTAGCTCTACCAGCTCTAACTGTTACAAGTCTCTTTTCTAAGTTTTCAATTGCTGACATCATATTCATTTCAGCTTCATCATAAAATTCCATATTATAAATTCTCCTTCTTGTTAATATATATTATTATTATTTATTTTAAATATCAATAGAAAAAATCATTGCTATAAAACAAGCTACAACTATAATTTCTACTATTATTATTGCTAATGCAACCCCATTTGATTTCTTTAATTGAATTGGTTCTTCTTCAACATATTCAGGACTTTCTTCTTTTGTATTTGGAAGAAGTTCTATGTCTTTGTTTTCTAAGTATTGTAATGCATAGAATAATTCTTCATCCATTACCTCTTTTATTCTCTCAGTTTTAACATTATTAGCTCTATCTTAATCATCATACATAAAATTATAGATGTATTGATCTAATCTTTTTTGTGAATCTGATTCTATATTTTTTGCATTTCTTTCATTAGCTAATAAATAAATATATGTAGCAAGCAAATGCTTATCTTGTTTAGATAAATTATTACCATATGCTTTTTTTAATAAATGATTGAATTTGTTTGAATCAAATACTACAACCTTTGAATCAGGTTCTTCATCAAATTTATCATCTGGAATATTTTCTTCATAAGCTTCTTCCACTAATTCATTTGATTCATTATGTTGTTCTTCATATTCATCTATTGCTTCTAATTCTTTATATTCATCTTCAGGTTCAATAGATACATTAATATCTTGTACAGCACTTAACATTTCATCTAAGAATGTTAGTGCTGGTTTTGATTATTCTTCTTGTTTATTTAAATTT
>CALYOH010000131.1 GCA_945228905.1 uncultured Caryophanales bacterium | reverse complement strand
GAGATTCTCCAATGGCACTTGAAATGAGTCAATCATTCAATGGTGAATTAAATTATATTACAATTCTTACTATGATATTTATATTTGTAGTAGTTGCATTAACATTTAAAGATTTATTAGTTCCATTTATATTAGTATTAATTATTCAATGTGCAGTATTCGTTACAATGGCTATTTTGACATTAACTGGTACAAATGTTTACTTTATTGCATTATTAATAGTTCAAGCTATATTAATGGGTGCAACAATCGACTATGCTATCGTATATACAACATATTATAAAGAATCGCGACAAACAATGGGAGTACAAGATTCTATGATCAATGCTTATAATAAGTCAATTCATACAATCCTTTCATCTTCATCAATTCTTATTATAGTTACATTGGTAGTTGCTTCATTCTCAGAAGCTATACCAGCTATGATATGTAAAACAGTATCAGAAGGAACATTATGTTCAGTAATTCTTATAGTATTTGTATTACCTGGTGTAATTGCTGCATTTGATAAATTTATTTGCAGAAAAAATGCATATAAAGAACCTAAAAAAATCAAAAAGAATGCTAATTAATTAGTATTCTTTTTTTGTTTATTTTCAGTTTATTTTTCTATGCTATTATCATTTTATCGAAAGGATGTGAGTAAATGGAAATAACAATTTCTTACTTGCTAATAATTATTTCGTTAGTAATTACATTAGCAGCTCAATTATTTGTATCAAGTTCATATTCAAAGTATACAAAAGTAGTGAACAGAAAGAGAATATCTGGTGCTGAAGCTGCTAGAATAATACTTGATAGAAATGGATTAAAAGATGTAAAAGTAAGAAGAATAAATGGCTATTTATCAGATCATTATAATCCAAGTACAAAAACAATCAATTTATCATATGTCAATTATGAAAATGATAGTGTAGGAGCTGTAGCAGTTGCTTGTCACGAATGTGGTCATGCAATTCAAGATAAAGTAGGATATACTTTTATGAGAATAAGAGCTGCGTTAGTTCCGTTGGTAAACTTTTCATCATATGCAGGATATTTTGCAATACTTCTTGGATGTATCTTTAATAGTTTGAATCTAATTTGGATTGGTATATTTGCAGAAATAATTATTTTATTATTTCAAATAATTACGTTACCAGTAGAAATAGATGCATCAAAACGAGCTATTAAAGAATTAGAAAAATATGATTTGTTAGATAACAATGAAATATCTGGCGGTAAGACGATGTTAACTGCAGCAGCATTAACATATGTAGCAAGTGTAGCTACTACAATAATTCAAATATTAAGATTAATATTATTATTTGGAAGAGATGAAAGATAAGAAAGGAAAAAAATATGAAATTTATTGGACAAAAATTAAAACAAGCTAATAGAGAATCTATATTAGCAAGTATCTTTGCAATTTTATTAGGTTTTATAATGGTTATATTTCCTAGTGAAGTATTAGATGTTATATCTTACTTAATAGGAGGTATCTTAATTATAACCGGAATTGTTAAGATGTATTATTATTTTAAATATCAAGGTAAATATAATATATTCAATTATGATTTATCATTCGGAATATTTAGCATTATTTTTGGTATTTTGTGTATTGTATTTAAAGGAGAATTACAAGATATATTTAGAATATTCATTGGAATATTTGTAATATATGAAGGTATTATTAAAATATCTTTATCGACTAAATTAAATTTAATTGATACAAGTGTTGGATTCTTAAGCTTCCTTTTATCAATTATGATTATAATTTGTGGTATTTATATAACATTAAATGAAGGAATCGTAGTTGCAACAATAGGATATTTATTAGTAACATTCTCAATTATAAATATAATTGAAAGTGTTATATTTAAACACAATTTATCTAAAATAGAAAAATATTTAAATGAGAAAAATAATTAATCATACTTTAATACTTATAATGACTATTACTTCAATAATGTATTTAGTCAATAACATTAGTATTGGAGCATATTCAAGAATATTGCCATGTGTAGCAATTATTCCTGTCATTTTAATACCAAAAATGCTAAATAAATTAAATTTTAAACTCACAGACACAGAAGAAACATTATATTATTTATTTATATTTATTGCACATTTCCTAGGAGCAGTTGTAAATTGTTATGATAAGATATGTTTTTTTGATATACTTGCTCATACATTATCTGGTATGTTGGCATTTATGTTTGGAATAAAACTATTAAAACTAAAAAATAAAGAAATAAAACTAAATATTTTTAATATTATATTTTTACTAAGTTTTTGTTTCTTAATCTCTAGTGGATGGGAAATTATAGAATTCTTAGGAGATTGTATATTCAAATCAAATTTTCAACATTCCATTGATACTGGAGTAGTTGATACAATGGAAGATATAATTTGTGCATTTATTGGATATATTGCTACAATGATGGTATATATATTTAATAGTAAAAAGACATTACAAAAGGAGAGTGATGTAATTGGACAACTAAAGAAGAAATAGTTCAAAAATCAAAACAATTGTTAGCTAAATATGGATATAACAGAGTTTCAATGGACGAAATTGCGTCACACTGTGTCTTTACGAAAAAAACACAATACTGCTATTTTGATAGTAAAGACGCATTAGTTGCTTCTATAATTGAGAAAGAACTATTAAAAGAAAAAGAAGATTTTTATGAAATTTTATCAATCAATTTAAAATTCTATAGAAAAAAATATAATTTATCGCAGAAAAATTTGATGGCATCCTTGGAACTACTCTTTCATATTAAAATCTAATTGAAAAGTATCATTTAATATAATGATAAAAGATAATAT
>CALYOH010000130.1 GCA_945228905.1 uncultured Caryophanales bacterium | reverse complement strand
AAGGAATCAATTAAAAGGATTAATTCCTTAAGATTGATTATACGAGGTTAATATGTTAGAAAAACAATGTATTATTGTTTCAGCAAATGTTGAAAAAAGATATGTTATAGATGCTGAAAACAATGAAGATGCAATTGAAAAAGCAATTACATTCTTTACAAATTTCATTACTGAAGATGGGGAAGATTGTAATAATATTTTAAATATTAATACAAAGGTGTCTTCTTTAGATGAAGTTTTAAATATTGAAGAAGAGTAATCTTCTTTAATTATTAGCAAGCACTGAAAAATTCCTCCCACAGAGGTTTTTTCTCGTATTATGGGGAAATCCCCAATCCCCTTGATTATTTTAAAGAAGGAGGTTAATTATGCAAGAACTATTATTTTTTGTACTAGGTCTAATAATTGGTGGGTTATCAGGAATATCACTTTTGTGCATAAATCAAGTTTGTCATATAGCTAATGAGAAAAAGAACAATTAAGAAAAACTTTTGGTTCAGTTATGAAGAAGATAGACAATTAAAATATCTATCTTCTTTATTATGTTTATCTGAAGCTGATACAATTAGAAGACTTCTTACTGAAACACAAGTTAAGGAAGCACCACCGAAGGAATTCTATGAAGCTATTGAAAAGATTAATAAGATTGGTGTTAACATCAATCAATTAGCCAGAGTAGCAAATGCTACAGGTAATATATACGAATCGGTTTTACAACAAGAATTTATCAAACTAAACAAATTAAAAGATGAAGTATATAAAAAATATTTATAAGAAAGAGAGGATTTTAAAATGAATAGAAATGATAAAGAAAAAAAGAATAAAAAGAAACTATTAGTTGTGATGGGTATTAGTATATTAACTGTATTAGGTGGTACGCTTGCGTATTTTACTACTAGTACAAATATAACGAATCTATTTAAAGTAGGAAAGTATAATGTTTCAGTAAAGGAAGAATTTGTATCTCCATCAAATTGGACACCAGGTACTACAACTTCTAAAACTGTTAAAGTAAAAAATGATGGAACTATAGATATGGCTGTTAGAGCAAGTTATACTGAAAAATGGGTAAATGCAAATGGAGAGGATTTAACTTTAAAAGATTCTAATAATAATGTTGCAGCTATTATTAATTTTAATGATGGATGGACTAAAGATTCTGATGGATATTATTACTATGGTTCTAAAGATAGTTTAACAAATGTAGAACCAGGTAATGAATCAACTTCATTTATTAGTGGAGTAACTTTTAATGAGAACATTACAGCTAGTTTAAATAAAACTGAATCTAGTGATGGTAAAACTATTACTTATGAATCAACTGGTAATGGCTATGATAATGCTACATATACTTTAACTATTAAAATAGATACTATTCAATATGATCAAGCAAATAATGTTTGGTAATGTGATAAGACTAGGGTAACCTAGTCTTTTATCATATTAGAAAGGATTAGATATGTTTATTAAAAATTTAATATTTAAAATAATATATTTTTTAATCTTAATATATATCTTAATATTTGTTTCAACTATATTTGGACATAAACCTTTAGTAATAATATCTAATAGTATGAATCCTGTTTTAAAGGTAGGTGGAATACTTTATTATGAAAACATTGATTTAAATGAGCTTAAAGTTGGAGATATTTTAGTATATAAAACCAAAGCACATATTATTTCTCATAGAATTGTTGAAATAAAAGAAGAAGGTTTTATAACTAAAGGAGATGCTAATAATACTATTGATTCTAATCTTATTAATAAGAATCAGGTATTAGGTAAAGGAACTAATTGGTCTATTCCATTTTTAGGTTATTATGCTGATTTTATTTATACACATAAATACTTATTAGTTATTAGTATAGGAATATTAATTATAGATTTTGTTACTGAGAAAAAAGAGGGTAAAAGATATGAAAAGAAAATTGAATAGAATATTAATATCTGTTATTTCTTTATTTATATGTGTAACTGGAACATTGGCTTTATTTAATTCACATATAGAATTGAATAATAAATTTAAAGCAATTAATTATAAAATTATTATTAATACAAATGGTGGAAAATATAATGTTAATAATATTACAGTTAAGAATGGTAAAACAACATTACCAACACCAACTAGAATAGGTTATACATTTAAAAATTATACAATTAATTCAAGTAATATTAATACATCTAATATTAATATAAGTGATATAAATAATAAAAATATTGTAGCTAATTGGAATGTGGTTAATTATAGTATTTCTTATAATTTAAATGGAGGTACTATTACTAATCAACCAACATCATACAATATTGAAAAATCAATTACACTTCCAACGCCAAGTAAATCAGGATATGAGTTTACTGGGTGGACTGGTTCAAACGGAAGTACTCCTCAGAAAAATGTAACTATTAGTAAGGGCAATACAGGTAACAAATCTTATATTGCTAATTGGAAAGCAATTACATATTATACTGTAGATGTAAACCCTATAATTCAAAATCAAAGTTATATGTCTGGATTAGATAGTTTTAATTTTTCTGTATATATAAATGGAACTTTAGTATCAGATCATGTAACTGATTATTATAGTACTACTATTTCATCAGGAACTAAGTTTAGAGTAGTTGTACATGCAAGAGATGGATATAACATAACTTCATTTACAGATAAGACATGGACTATTTCTTCTAATTTAAATATAGAACCATCTTGGTATGATAATATTGCACCTACAATAACTAATTTTTATAATTCTTGGGAAACAGATGTTAAACATCTGTCTCTTATACACATCTGACGCTGCCGCAGATCTTACGCGTGAAGATCTCG
>CALYOH010000129.1 GCA_945228905.1 uncultured Caryophanales bacterium | reverse complement strand
ACACGCGTAAGATCGTCGGCAGCGTCAGATGTGTATAAGAGACAGTAATAATATCAATAAATATAACTGAATTTATTATAAGCAGGAATGTATTTGAAAACATATTCTTTATCATTTCACATTTAGAATTATAAATGCTAAATGATACATTACTATCTAAAGATTTTCTCATTGAATTAGTTAACTTTCCCAACATATAATTATTTGAGTTTGAATGTATGATACTTGTAAGTCCATTTATTTCATCAACAAGATTTGATTCATAATTTGTACTATCATTAATTGTATTATTAATCTTTTTATTAATACCTCTGTATGAATATAATGTGAGAAGTAATAATAATATAATAAAAGTTAGTATATGGGGTATTATTTTAATATATAAACAAATTAATACTAATAACATAGATAGTATGATTAGGATGTTTAATATGGTATTAATAATAAAATTTGATAATACATCCTTAATGTTTTCCATATCATGAATTCTTTTTATTATTTCACCAGATGATTTTAAATGTATATATTTTAAAGGAAGTTTAAATATATAATCAAAAAAGTTAGATAATATGTTTTTACCAATTGTATTACTAATATTAATAGATAAGACATTAATATAATATTGTATTAGGGTAGTTACTATATTAATAAAAATAAATAATACGATAATATAGAGATTTTTATACTTAGAAATAAATTCTATATATGTTGAACAAACAATAGATAGAATAATAAACAAAAGATTTATGAATAATAATATAATTAATTTAGTTTTATTATTTTTTAATTGATTTATTAATATATTCTTTAATTTATTATTTGAATCTTCTTTAATAAGTTTTACTCTTGGTGTTAATAGAATAGCATTACCAGTGTAATCAATATCATTAATATTAATATTTTTAGATCCACATGCTGGATCCATAATAGTTAATGTATTACCATGTATTTCATATAAACATATAAAATGTGAGAGAGCTTTATTTATATTTATATGAATTATACATGGTAGATGTAATTTATTTAAATCATATTCTTTAATGCCTTTAGCATCAAATCCATATTCTTTAGCACATTCTATTAAATTAAACATATTAACTCCATCTTTAGTAGTTAAAGAAGATACTCTTAGATTTTCTAAAGAGGTATTACCACCGTAGTATCTTATAATTGAGAGAAGCGATGAGACACCACAGTCAGATATTTCTTCTTGAATAACTTCTAAATTCTTTTTCATATTTTTTCCTCCCTTCACTTTATATATACACGGTATGTATGTCATTTTACTTCAAAAAAAATTAAAAAAAGAAAAAAATTATAAATTTTAAAAAAATTTTCATTTTTTTGAAGTAATTTTAGGGGTGGACCGTGTATATATATAGTGAGAGGGCTAGAAAGGAGATTACACCTATGTGGATGAGATACTTCAAATTATTATTTAGAGTAATTAGTTTATTTATCTAATAATAAAAGAGGCTTAATCAAGCCTCTTATTTTTTTGCTCTTGGATGTGTATGCAAATATATATCTTTAATTCTATCATTAGTTACATGTGTATAAATTGATGTAGTAGATAAATTAGCATGTCCAAGTAATTCTTGAACTGATTTTAAATCACAACCTTCATTTAATAACATAGTTGCAAATGTATGTCTAAATGTATGCGGTGTAACTTTTGTATTAATTGAACTCTTTAATATTATTTTATCAATAATATCTCTTACACCTCTTGTAGTTAATTCACCACCTATATGATTTATAAATAATCTATCTGATGAATTACCATTTAATAATTCATCTCTAGGTCCATTTATATATTCTTTTAAAGCATCGTGAGTATGTTCATTAAAATATACAATTCTTTCTTTATTACCTTTACCTAATACCTTTATTTCATTGTTAGAAAAATTAATATCATCAACTTCTATTTTAATAATTTCACCTATACGAGCACCAGTTGATAAAAGTAATTCTAGTAAACATCTATTTCTAATTCCAAGTGCTGAATCATCACATGAATTAATCATTTGTTCAAATTCAGAATATTTCATGAAATTAGGTAATAATATAGGCTTTTTTAATGAACTAACCATTTTAAAAGGATTAGATATACAAATACCTTTTAATACTAAGAAATTATAAAAACTCCTAAGTGCAGATAGATGTCTATTTATAGAAGTACTATTTAAATTCTTTTCTTCTTTTAAATATTTAGTATATAAAGTGATTTGTTTATAAGTTATATTTTTAAAATTAATTCTTTTAGATTTTATATATTTATAATAATTGTCTAAATCAGTTTCATAAGATGTTTCAGTATAATCGGAGTAGTTACGTTCAACTCTTATATAATCTAAAAAATCATATATATAATCTTCTATACTAATCACCTTCATTCTAATTTTATTATATCATTTTTTACTATTTATGTTATAATAGTTTACATTATTGAGAAGGTGTAATATGGAAAAAAAGAGATTATTTAGTATATTAACAAAAAAGTATAATTTATATTACATTCTAGAAAGTATTCTTGGAACTAATAATTTAAATCCAATTTTAGTACATTCACAAAAAGGTGATTCAATTGGATTTAATTTAGAAGGTAGAGTAGTTAGATTATTTATTAAATCACTTAAAGATGAATTAGTTTTAATTGATGAAGGTGTTGATGAAATATCTGAAACATATATAAATGTTCATACAGGACATACTAAAACAATTCATATGGAAAGAAATGAAAACTCTCTAAAAGTATCTAAAATAGAAAAGTTCTTTGAATTAAAAGATAGTGAAGTAAGTTATATAGAAGAAGAGCATAGAACATATTCATTTGATAAATTAAGAAGAATATATAATCTTCCAAATGC
>CALYOH010000128.1 GCA_945228905.1 uncultured Caryophanales bacterium | reverse complement strand
GATCTACACGCGTAAGATCTTCGGCAGCGTCAGATGTGTATAAGAGACAGTAGTAGAAGTCAATATAAAACGAGTAAAATTTTACTCGTTTTTAACTTTCTTGAACAAAGAATCTGTCATACCATTTTAGGAAAATATATATATTCCATACTTTTCTATAATTATCATGTTTTTTGTTCTTATGATCATCTAATAACTTAATTAATTTCTTTGTATTAAAGTATTTATTAGCTATTGGTTTTTCAAATTCTTTCTTAATATCATTGTATACATCATCATCTCTCATCAAATCTCTACCTGGAACTGGGAAACCTAATTTCTTTCTGCTATATGCATCATTTGGAATTACTTTTTTAGCTGCATCTCTTAATGCTACTTTTTTAGCTTGAGGTGTAACTTTGTAATCTAATGGTAATGTTGATGCTACTGAGAATACACATTTATCAGTGAATGGAACTCTTGACTCTAATGAATTAGCCATAGTCATTCTATCCCCTTTATGTAAAATATCTTTAACTAACCAATAGTTAATATCTATTGCTTGCATTTTAACTAAATCAGATTCGCCTTTATAATCAGCATATACTGATGAAGTTATTTCTTTATTAGTTAATTTAATTGGTAATTTAAAATACTTCTTTATTTCTGAATCATCATAAACTCTATTAATACCAACATAGTAATCTTCTAGTTTTAAACCTCTTCTTACTATGAAATTTCTTCCTCTAAATGGGCCAGTATGTTTTAATGCGCATGCTAATCCATGTCTTAAGAAATATGGTATTTTATTATACATTCTAGATGCTCTATTATTTCCATCTAAATATGTGTTATATCCACCAAAGAATTCATCTGATCCTTCTCCTGATAAAACTACTTTTACATCTTTTGCAGCTAATTGAGATACAAAATATAAAGATACAATTGCAGGATCTGATGTTGGTTCATCCATATGATATAAAACTTTATCTATAGCTTTAAAATATTCATCTTTTGTTATTTTATGTGCTACATTTTTTATACCTAATTTATCAGCTAAATCTTTTGCATTGTCTATTTCTGAATATCTTTCTTCTTGATATCCTACAGTATATGTTTTATCTGGATGAGCAAGTGTAACTAAATAGTTTGAGTCTACTCCACCTGATAAGAAGGAACCTACTTCAACATCTGCTATCATATGATGTTCAACAGAATCTTTCATAGCATCTTCTATCTTAGTTACTGTATCATTATAATCTTCTTTATGTATTTCAAAATCTAATTTATAATATCTTTCAATTTCTATATGTTCATCTTTATATGTTAATGAACATCCAGCATCTAATCTCTTAACCCCTTTAAAGAATGTTTCATTTGTTGGAGTAAATGAGAAAGTCATATATCCTGGAATAATATCTTCATTTAACACTTTATCAAAATCAGGATGTTCTAAGAATGCTTTAATCTCAGAAGCAAACATGAATGTACCATTATTTTGATAATAATATAATGGTTTAATACCAAAGTGATCTCTTGCAATAAATACTTCTTTAGTATCTACATCATATATAGCAAATGCAAACATACCTCTTAAATGTTTAGGTAAGTTTTTTCCCCATTTTTTATATCCTGCAAGTAATACTTCAGTATCTGATTTAGATTTAAATTTATAATCTTTTAATTCTTCTTTTAATTCTTTATAATTGTAGATTTCTCCATTAAATATAACTACTAATTTTTTATCAGTAGAATACATTGGTTGAGATCCACCTTTTATGTCAATAATAGAAAGTCTTCTATGTCCTAAAGCTATATAAGCATCTACATAGTAACCTTCTCCATCTGGTCCTCTGTGTTTAATTCTATCAGCCATCTTTTTAATGACTTTTTCTTTATCTGATTCTTTTTGTTTTGAAATAAAACCAGTTATTCCGCACATATTATCACCCTCATAAAATAATTATATCATGATATATATTTAAAACATAATAAAAGACACGCTTTTTCACGATTCATTTACTATTTTTTAGTTATTATTTTTATTCCAATGAGCAATTAATGTAACATTTTCAACACTTATCCATTTTCCATTTTCATTGAAATATGAAGATACTATTGATGCACCTGTTTCATCAAATATTTTATTATTATCTGAATCATACCATCCAGCAAATGTATAATTTGCATCTAATGATGTTGGTATATTAATAGTACTATTAGTATTTGTATTATATACCATATTATACTCAGTTGTAGTTATTGTAGGTTCATTACTCATATCTTCTGGCTTATTAATATCTAAAGTAAGAACTGTCATAATTGGTTCAAACTTTGATATTAATCTTGCACCATCTTCTTTTAACCATTTACCTTCTGAATCAAAGTATGTTGATTCTACATATTTACCTGTTTCATCAAATACCTGTTCATTTTCATTATACCAACCTTTAAATATATAACCAGTTACTGTTGTTGGTATATTAACTATATTATTAATATCACTGTTTTTTTCCATTGTATATTTATCTATTGATATAGTTGGAATTTCAGTCATATCATCTAATACATTTATAACTAATTCAAGTTCATTTAATTTAGGTTCAGGTATTTCAGGTTCAGTTCCGTTTTTATTCCATTTAGCATATAAGATAAGATTATCTAATGATTTCCATCTTCCTGTTTTTGAATAATATGGATTATTATTTAATACAAGAGTGCCTGTTGAATCAAATATCATATTATCTTCTGAATCATACCATCCTAAGAATGTATAATCTTCTTCAGTTGTTGGTATGGCTATAGATGTCATTGAATTATTATCATATAACATTACATATGTATTTAATTCAAGAGTTGTATCAGCCATCTCTTCTAACGTATCTGCTATTA
>CALYOH010000127.1 GCA_945228905.1 uncultured Caryophanales bacterium | reverse complement strand
TAGTTTTCTTTACTGAATCTCTCTAAATTTAAAGTTTTAAAATTCTCAAAATTATTACTAGACAACCTTTCTAACAATACCATACTTAACCCCTAATTTTTTATTTTCTCATAACCCTTAATATATAAAAAGATTACACTTATATATATGTGTAATCTTTTTTTTTATTGCTAAAAATTATTGTGCATCTTTTATACTTAATGCAATTCTTTTATTTTCTTTATCAATACTTAATATTATACATTTAACTTCTTCATCTATTTTTAATACTTCAGAAGGATGTTTAATGTGATCATGGCTTATTTTAGATATGTGAACTAATCCATCGATTCCTGGTTCTAATTCTACAAAAGCACCAAAATCATTAATTCTAACTACTTTCCCTAAAACAGCTGAGTTAATAGCATATTTTTCATCTACTACGCTCCATGGTTCTGGAGTTAAAGCTTTTATACTTAAAGATAGTTTCTTTTGTTCTTTATCTAAGCTTAAAATTTTAACATCAACTATTTCACCGATTTTTAATATTTCTTCGCAAGAATTAACATGTTTCCATGAAAGTTGAGATAAGTGGATTAAACCATCAATACCATTAATTTCTGCAAAAGCACCAAATTTAGTGAATCTTTTAATTTCAGCTTTTACAACATCACCTTCATGTAATGAATCCCAAGCCAACTTTTCTTTTTCAGCTTTAGCTTCTTCTAATATTATTCTTCTTGATGCAACTATCTTTGAAAGATTATCTCTTGAAAAATCAATTAATCTTACAGTTAAAGTAGTTCCAACTAGGCTTTCTTTATTTTCAACAAATTTTGTATCTATTTGAGATGCAGGGATGAAAATTCTAACACCATTATAGTATGCTACTAATCCTTTTTCTTTAGCATCTTTAATAATAACATCAAATTCAGATTTATTATTAAATAAATCTTCTAATTTAGATAATGTTTCTTCTTTTTCATATTCTAATCTAGATAAAACTACATAGTTATCTTCATTTTTTAACTTTATTACCTTAGCTTTTATTGTATCTCCAACTTTTAAAGTTTCTAATAATGAATCAAGTCTATCTTCAGATGTTAATTCTTTAAAAGGAATTACTCCATCAGACTTATATCCAACTAATGATATTTGTAATTGCCCATCCTTTATTGAAAGTATTTCTCCTTCAATTTCATCACCAATCTTAAATCTTCTGTCCATTTCATTCATTAATAATAATTGTTCTTCCATTTTTATAATCCCTCCATAATTTTGACTACTTCCTTTATAATCCAATCTGGAGTTGAAGCTCCAGCTGTTATACCAATATTTTTAATATTCTTATTTTCTAATAAATCTTTAGGTAATTCACTAGCATTTTCAATATGAATTGTATTATCACAATTTGCTTTAGCTATTTGATATAGCTTAGTTGTGTTTGAGCTATGCTTACCACCTATAACAATCATGAAGTCAACATTTTTTGATAAATCATATACACTTTTTTGTCTTTCTTCAGTTGCGGCACAAATTGTATTAAAAGATTTTAATTCTTCAATTGATTCCTTAGATAAATTAGCCATTGTTTTATCCCAATTTTCTTCTTTTTCTGTAGTTTGGGAAACTACACAGACCTTATTAGGAAGATGATCTTTAAAGCTACCATCATTAGTAATTATGGCATCATTATTACACCAACCATTAATACCAACAACCTCAGGATGTTTTTCATCGCCAAGAATAACAATTTTATATCCTTCACGTGAGAATTTATTAACTTTTTGTTGAATATTAGTTACAAATGGACATGTTGCATTTATAACAATTAATCCTTTTTCATTTAAATCATCAAATGTTTTTTTTGATACGCCATGAGATCTTATTAAGATAACATCTCCCTTACTTAGAGTATCTATGTCATTTAGGTCTATTGCATATATACTATTTTCTTCTAAGTATCGTACTACATCACCATTATGTATTAATGGGCCTAATGTATATATTTTTTTATTAAATTGTTTTTGAGTTTTTATTGCTTCATCTACTGCTCTTTTAACTCCAAAACAAAAGCCAGCATTTTCAGCTAATAATACCTTCATAAATTTTCTCCTATATCTTTAGTTTTTAAATGATATCTCTTAATCTATTGTAAAGCATTTTCTATAAAATTACAAATTATTTCAGTCACTTCAGCAATATTGTAATTAGAACTATCAATTTCTATAGCATCATCAGCCTTTTTTAATGGATCAACAGCACGAGTACTATCTATGTGGTCTCTTTTTATTATATCTTCTAAAAGTTTATCATAATTAACATCTAAGCCTCTGTTTAAAAGTTCCGTATATCTTCTTCTTGCTCTTTCTTCTGGTGATGCTGTTAGGAAAAACTTAAATTTGGAATTTTTTAATACTACTGTTCCAATATCTCTACCATCCATAATTACATTATATTTTTCTGACATTTTTCTTTGTAAATTAACAAGCTTACTTCTTACCTCAGGAATAGAAGCATAGTTAGAAACTATTTCACTTATTTCTGGCATTGTTATTTCATTTTGAATATTAACACCATCTAATATTAAATCATCATTTTCAAAATGCATTTCCATGTTATCTATCATTGTCATTAATGCATCAATATTAGTAGTATCGATATCATTTCTTTTAGCTAATAAAGCTACAGCTCTGTACATTGCTCCAGTATTTATATACATTAAATCAAATTTTTTGCCTACTAATTTAGCTATTGTACTTTTCCCCGCACCAGCTGGTCCATCTATTGCTACTGATATTCTCATAATAATTTTTCCACCTTTCAAATAAAACCTGTATCTTATGTTCTTATTAATTATATAATTAAAATTAAAATATAACAATCGTTAAAG
>CALYOH010000126.1 GCA_945228905.1 uncultured Caryophanales bacterium | reverse complement strand
TATAATATTTAATATCTCATTAAACTAATGAAGACTATGAAGAAGATATAGATGAAAATAGAAAAGAAAAGTTAGAGGTTATGTTATATGATATAGATAATTATCTAATGTCATTAGAACCATTTGAAGCTTTTCAAAAGTTTATGAATTCTAATATTAGTTCATTAATTACTGAATCACAAATATATAGCAATAATCTTAGAAAGAAAATAATAGATAATATATTTACAATACAAAGTGTTATTCCATATGAAGCTAAAGAAAATATTGCATTAAAAAATGCATTAGATACATTAGCATTACATACTGAAGAAAGATTCAGAGATACATTCTTATATTCAACTATGAATACTGATTTAATTGGAATAGATGGAAAAACACCATTAATTAGTTTCCTAAATTATTCGGAAGATTTACTAAATGAAGCAAGTATTATTAGTAAATTTAATGAAAAAGGAAGAGCATATATTACTGGAGTATTAAATAAAGCTCAAACAAATCCTGCAAGTGATAGAACAGGAAAATTTGTAGCCAACTTATGTGATTCAATTTTATTCAATTATGTTATGTTATCTTTATATTCAAACACACCTGAAAAATTAAAAATAACAAATAAGATGTTAGAAACTATTTTATTTGAAGTTCAATCAGGTACTATTGGAAAAGATGATATAATATCTGCAATAGTAGATGGACCAATTAAATTCACTGAAAGTGATATTGATTATATAAATAAATATTTTGTTGATAAATTATTCGACGAAAATAAAAACAGTATTAGTAATGGTGATATAATAAAATTAGTTAAATAAAAAAAGATATCAAAAGATATCTTTTTTTTATTTTAAATCTTTACTTCCAAATGGATATGGAGTTAATTCTTTAACAGTATATTCTTTAAAATCACCAGTATTAGAATAGCAGCTAACAATAGAGTCTTGATCAAATAATTCTAGTAACATTTGTCTACATACAAAGCAAGGAGTACTTATTTCACCACTGTTAACCATGATATTTATTTCTTTAAATTCTCTTTTTTTTACACCATCAGATATGGCACTGAAAATTGCTGATCTTTCAGCACATGATCCTGCTCTTGTAGAAGCATCTTCTACATTAACACCTTTATATTTTCTTCCATCTTTAGTAATTAATATACTTGCAACTGGAAATTTTGAATAAGGACTATAAGAATTATTTAATAGTTCCTTTAATTCTTCTACCATCTTCATCACCTAGATATATTATAGCATTTTATCTAAATATGTAATATAATTTAGGTAGAGGATGTGTAAATATGAAAAAGAGAGTATTAATAGGAATTTTATTTATTACACTTATAATATTAACTGTATGTACTAAGAAAGATAAAACTACATCTACACTTATGAAAGTATTATCTGAAAATAGTAAATTTATTTATAAAGAAAATGAAACATCATTAGATGATTACATAAAAAATAATCCTTATAAAATTGATACTAAAGCATATGTAATGGTCGATATGAATGAGGATAACAAAAAGGAATTAGTATTATATTTAGAAGGTATAGATGCTGAATATTTAGTATTATCTTTAGAAGATGATAAGATTTATGCTTATAGATATTCTATGAAAGATTTTCAAGACTTAAGAGAAAATGGTGTTTATAAGAAAGTAGTTAAAACTAATTCTTATGCATATTTAAGAAGTACATTTAATAAAGGTAAGTTAGAAGAAAAATCATTAGCTTCTATAGATGTAGATAAATATACATTAAATAATGAACCTTCTACAAAAGAATCTTTTGAAGAATATGAAAAAAATATAAATAATACAAATAAAGTTAAATATACAAAATACAATTAAGAGACTTAAAAAAGTCTCTTTAATTATGTGTATTTTATGATATAATTTATAATAGGTGAGTAGTGTATGAAAAGGGTAATAAATGTACTATGTATTTTAATATTAACAATATTTGTATCAGGATATAAATATGATTTAGAAGTTTCAGTAAAAGAAGATAAAAGCGTTAAAATTTTGGAGGAAATGGAATTCAACCAAAGTGAATTAAATTCCTTAGTTTGTTTTACTCCAGATGCATGCGATTTAAATGAAGATAATGTTAAATCAGGAGTTACATCTTTTTATACAAAGAAAAATAAAAATACTACTAAAGTAGATGGTAATTTTGAAATTAAATATAATCAAGAAACATCTTCTGCAAAGTATACAGCTACATACTTATTTAACGATATCGATGATATCGTAGGATCTATAAATGATACTTTTAATTTATACAATATGGATTTTTCTCATAAAATCTTTACTATAAATGGAAGAAATTATTCATTTAATACAAAATATAAAAGTGATGTTAATGCTGAATCAAAATTAACTTTGATTTTACCAGTTCGTGGTGAGCAATCAAATGCCGATGAAAAATCTGAAGATGGAAAAACTTTAACTTGGAATTTAAAAGATAACAAAAAATTAGAAGTTAAATTTGAATTAGCTTCAAATGTAGAACTAGTTGGTGGGGATCAATACAATAGAATAGAAAATAATAAGTTTATAACTATTGGAATTGGTGTTGTTGCAGGTATAGTTGCTTTAATAGTTTTATTAAATATTTTTAAAAGACTCAAGAAAACTCCGGTTCAACAAAATGATGTTGAAAATCAAAAATTTGATGTTAATAGTGTTTTCAATTCAAATGCAATTATAACTACACCAGTAAGTTTATCTAATCAAGATCAATCAATTCAATTAGAAAAACACGAATATCATCATGATGTTATTAGTAATAAATTCTTAGATGATTCATTTGCAGAAGATATTACATCAGTTGATGAATCAAATGTTTCTTCACCAGTATCATCACCAGTTGTAGA
>CALYOH010000125.1 GCA_945228905.1 uncultured Caryophanales bacterium | reverse complement strand
ATCTAGGATTATTCATATTCTCAAAGAATGAATCCATATATCTTTCTGTATAAGTAGAATAGTTAAAATTACTACCCATTAACTTAATACCAATATTTTCCATATCATTAATAAAATCTTTTAAAACTTCATTAACTCTATCAACATCTTTAGCATGACCTATTTCATAAACTGTTCTATCAAATCCAAATCTTTCTTCGAAATCCTCATCTTTTCCAGTTAATTTTAAAATAGATCTATATTTTTCAGATTCTTCATATTTTTCTGAAACAGCAGGATTTTCATCAAATGGAGTTACACTTGCAAGTTTTTGTTTAACTATCTCATATATTTCTTCTTCATATCCTCTTAATTCAGTTAAATAATCTTCCATTTTTTGATTATTAACTACTTGTTCAGAGGCAACATCACTTCTTAATTTAGGAAGTTCTTTAACAATTTTATCAAGATATTTGTTTAATTTTTCAACAGTATTTATCATTTCTTGTTTTTACTTCCTCTCTTTTTTCTTTTTTGTTCTAAATCTTTAGGATCAATTTGTACAATATTAGCTTCAGTAGATTTAATAGTTTCAAATAATTTACTATAAATATCAAAAGCTTCTTTGTTAGATAATC
The DNA here is from genome assembly GCA_945228905.1 of uncultured Caryophanales bacterium. Taxonomy (GTDB): domain Bacteria; phylum Bacillota_I; class Bacilli_A; order RF39; family UBA660; genus UBA3789. Next base: position 2,314 of record CALYOH010000125.1, on the reverse strand, counting down.
CTTTAATTTCTTCTAATAAACTAGTACTAACTTTACCCATTTCTCTTGCTCCTTGCTTCTACAATAAAATTAATTAATTCATACATAAATAATAAGAATGCAGGTAAAACTACTAAGAATAAATTACCATATTTAGATTCTAATATAGATAATACTTTACCAAATCCTTTATATTCTTTTGTATCATTAGATCTACCAATTATATCTTCTTCATCAACAATAACATCATTGTTTACTTTAAATGAATACTTTCCAAAACTAACATCATATAATTCATTAACAAATCCTAATACAGGTGTAACTTTAGCACCTGATCTATCATAGTAAAAAACATAATCACCAGCTTGAATATTAGATGCTTGTTTTTTAGTAACTATTAATAAAGATCCAGATTTATAATCCAGCATATCTTCATCTACTATTAATAAAGTATACTTGCCAAATTGAGATACCTGGTATTCATTATGACTTAATAATAATACACTCATAAAAATAATGATAATAACTAAAATAACTGTAATAACGTTTCCTATAATTCTTCTCATATTATCCTCCTAAAGAATGTTAGCAGAGTTAAATACTAAATCAATTTCAAAAGATGTTCCTGAAACTTCATTTTCACAATCAACATCTTGTCCTTCAATCCATAAATATACTCTTACCTTACTAACACCATCATTTATATTAAATAAACTAATCTCATCAGCAGTTGTTTTGTGAGTACTAATAAGTTTAGTTCCTAAACTTTCAAAGTAAGTTGAATTAGGTACTCCTAAAGAAATTCCCAAATTTTCAGGTATTGCTGCTTTAACTCCTTCATATGAAACTACATCTCCATCATTAATAGTTAGATTATAAAATTCTTTAGCAGCAGCTATAGCACTTGTATTATGTACATCATCATTAGGTTCCCATATTTTTATAGCAGACGTTGAATCTCCGTGTAACGCTTGAATATTATGTACATCAGATTCATCAACAATACTACCTTGATATATGAAAGCCATTCTAACAGCATTCTCAATACCTTCTGTTGTATTACGATCAGTTTCTTGATGTTTATATCTAATACGACTGTTTCTAGCATCTAAATTTAAAACTTGATTAGATCCTGTTTTAAAATATAAATCAAATGATAATAAATATCCTGCTGATCCATCTTGTTCAGTTACTGCTTCAGCTGATATTTTATAACCACCAGTTATTTTTTTAGATATATGACCTAAAAAAAATTCGCCAAATCCATTACTATTAACATAACCTGCTGAAGAAACTGGTCTATACATAGTTGGATAATTGTTATATCTTGTAACACCATATGTATAATCAGCATTAATGATATCATCTAATACAATTGTATCTTTCCAACTATTCGGAGTTGCATCAGTAGATATTTTCAATACACTTCCTGGTTTAACACCAATACTTATATCATCATTAGATATTGATTGATTATTAGTGAACCATGCATATGTACCACCTGTTAATGCAACTATACTTAAAATTAGTAAAAATGCGGAGAATAGTCTTTTTTTACGTTCAGTATTTGTTTGTCTACCACGTATATTTCTACGATTACGCATAACAATCCTCCTTATTATCACTATACATTAAGTATAACATAAAGATATATATAAAGCATTACATTTATTGTAAAAAAAGCATGTAATATATGTAAACATTACACAATATAACTTGTAAACACTTGATATTATGTTTTATGATAATAATAGGATATTATGGAAAGGTCTATTTAGTATGAGTAAGAAAAAATTTTGTATTCTAATTCTAGCTTTTATCTCAATGGTGTTCTCATTTAACGTAGTAAAAAATACTTATGCTAAATATGTAACATCAACAGATAACACTGCTGATATTAACCTAGCAAGATGGGATATTCTAGTAAATGGAGAATATATAAAAAGTTCAAAAACATTATCTGCAACATTAACTCCTAGTTTTGAAGTTAATAATTATACAGCAGACGGATATTTAGCTCCTGGAACTAAAGCATACTTTGATATAATTATTGATAATACATATGTGGATGTTGATTATAACTATATAGCAAGTGTTGCTTCAGTATCAGAATCAAATTTACAAGATTTAAGAATAACAAAAATTGGTATATATGATGTTGATAATCATGAAAATCCAATTGTAGATACATCAAAAGATCAAGAAACTATAGGCAATCAAGCAAATATAAATGGTTACTGGAGTCAAGGAATTGATGCAACAAAATATTGTATAAGAATATATGTTGCTGTCTCTTATACACATCTCCGAGCCCACGAGACCTCACTACATCTCG
>CALYOH010000124.1 GCA_945228905.1 uncultured Caryophanales bacterium | reverse complement strand
CATTCCCATATTTGAACCTAAACTTCCTACAAATGATGCTATTCCGTTATCTACACCAACACCTTCAGTTAATGTTTCTATTGTAACCGGTAATGTTCCTAAACTTGAACGAGAAGTAAAGGCTAAGATTAACGGTTCCATAACTTTCTTTACGTATTTAAATGGATTAATACCTAAAGCTGCAATAATTATTAAATGTATAATAAATACAATACCTATACTTACATATAGAGCTACTATAAATCCAATAACTTCTTTTATAGTTGCTAAACCTCTTCCAGCTATTGTATTAGCAAGTAATGCTACTACTGCATAAGGCATAAACTTTATAACAGTCATTGCAATACTAGTAATTATTTTATAAGAACCATTAACTAAATCAGTTACAGGCTTAATAACATCACTATATTTTTTATTTAATATCTTCATTGAGTTACCAATAAACGCTGCAAAAATTACTACTGCAACTACATTACCTTCTGCCATTGCAGATATTGGATTTGATGGAAGTAATCTTCTTAAAGTATCAACTACTGGTGTTATTTCTTTTATTTGACTTGTACTCTCAACTACATTTGCTGAAACCCCTAATTTAAATAAGTTACCTACTATAATAGCAACAATAGCCGAAATAGTCGTTGTTCCTAATAATATAAGTAGTGATCGAGTTGTTAATTTTCCAAGATTTTCTCCCGCCTTCATATTAATAATAACTCTGATAATAGATACAAATATTAAAGGTACTACAAGCATCTTTAATAGGTCCATAAACCCATATCCAATAAGTCCATACCACTTATTTACCTCATTAATCCATTGAACCTCTCCTGGATTATTCGGAAATCCTGCTACTAATTGAATTATTATTCCTAAAATTAAACCTGCAATAGTGCAAACTATCATTCTTGTTGAAAACTTAACTTTCTTTTTAGCCATAATATTTACACCAAATAATACGGCTATAAGAACAATAATAAATGCTATTGTCTTAAAATTTGTTATCATTATAAAATCTGATAAAAAAGTACTATTCATTTTGTCCTCCTGTACATTGATATATGTCAATATATATATTATATTAAAACTTTAGCTTATACTAGCTTAAATTATATATAATATATAATTTCTTCTTTTTCTTTTTTATATTCTTCAACAATATATTCTAATGTTATAGAATCAAAATAATCATTTATCTTTTTATTAATTTCACTCCAAATAACATTATTTACAAATCTCTCCACATCATTTGAATCATCTTCATTTATATCTATAAGAAGTGACTCCCCTTCTAAAGCCCTTAAAATCTCTCCTACTGTAATTTCGCTAGGATTTTTTGACAAAGTGTACCCACCTTGTGCACCCTTTCTCCCTATTATTAAACCTGATTTTCTAAGTAATGAAAATATTTGTTCCAAATATCTTTCTGATATTTCTTGACGCTCTGATATAGCCTTTAAAGTTACACTTCCACATTCAGAATTAATTACTAAATCAATTAATGCTCTAATTCCATACCTTCCTTTAGTAGAAATCTTCATAAACTCACCTACTTCTAATTTTTATATACCCCACTTTTCCTATCGGTATTATGTTAATGTTATATCTTTTTTTGCATATTGTCAATATTTTTCTATCATTTACATTAAAAGCAAAATAGATATATAAGATAATTCTATATATATCTATTTTGCTAAAAATCTATTTACTTTTATACTATAATAATTTTATTAATTCAATTGGATTTTTAATTATATAATCTGCACCAGCTTCTCTTAATTCTCCTTCTCCTCTAAATCCCCAAGAAACTCCAACTGACTTAACTCCAGCGTTTTTTGCAGTATTTACATCCACATCAGAATCACCAACATATATACATTCTTCTTTTTTAACATTCAATGATTCTATTACTTCATAAACTGTTTTAGGATCTGGCTTAGTTGGATGATTTGGTCTTTGCCCATATGTTATTTCAAAAGCATCTCCAAAATACCTTCTAACTACATCTTCTGCAAATTCATGTGGTTTGTTTGATACTACTGCTATTTTCACACTTTTTTCTTTTAACTTATTTATCATTTCAATAATTCCATCATAAGGTTTTGTCATATCAACCATATGTTCTCCATAATATTCATCAAATAACCTTAAAACCTTATTAATTACTTCTTTATCTTCTTTATACTTATCTGGTACTATACGTTCAATTAATTTATATCTTCCATTTCCCACAAATCTAATATAATCTTTCACATGGTGAATTTTAAATCCACAACTCTTTAATGCATAATTACACGCATTTGCTAAATCCTCTAATGTATCTAATAATGTGCCATCTAAATCAAAAATTACTGCTTTAATCATTCTATATTCTCCTATGCTATATTTCTTATAAAATAACCTTTTTATATATCAAAATTATAAATTTATTTTATGTAATAACCTTATTATAGCATAAGCCAATGATACATTTAATATCATTGGCTTATACAATATCATTATTAATATATGAATATCTTTACTTCCATATCTATATGTGATTTATTTCTTTTCTTTCACCCTTAAAATTATTAATTTTATTTCTTCTATTAATTAATTCATTTTCTACTTCTTCAATATTAATATTTTGATCTGCCATTAATACTAATATATGATATGCTAAATCACAAATTTCATTAACCACTTCCTGCTTATTACTTCCTTTTGATGCAACAATTACTTCAGTACACTCTTCCCCAATCTTTTTTAATATTTTATCTGTCCCTTTATCAAATAAATATTTAGTATAAGAACCTTCTTCTCCAGAATTTTTTCTATTTTGTATTATTTTATATAAATCTTCTAATACCACTTTAAATAACCCTCCTAAAAAAACAACTCATCTTTCCTGTATGACATGCTACACCACTTTGCTTTACCTTTATTAACAGAGTATCATTATC
>CALYOH010000123.1 GCA_945228905.1 uncultured Caryophanales bacterium | reverse complement strand
GCAATTTTTGCTTTTAATTTATCCATAATAATTGGTATACCTAATATACCTCTAACCCCTTTTCTTAGGTGGATATTATACTACTTTTATATGTTTCTAGCAAATTATACAAATTGAAAATTTGCCAAGCTAAACACTTTTTGTTATAATAACAATCGGTTTTTATGAAAAGGGCCTATTAAATGAAGTTCTTGTATATATAAAAAAAGACATCCAAACGGATGCCTTTTTGTTTCTTACAATCTTGCAATCATTAAGTTAGATGAAGAATATCTTTTTAAACCTCTTTTAAATGTAATACATGCAATTAATATAATAATTATTGCACCAACTAATAACAATAATATATTATAAATATTAAATTCTACTAATAGTTTAACAGGAATAAATATTATAAATGCAACCGGAACTATAGTAAAGAATATAATATGAATAAATCTATTAAAGATACTATCTGGATATGTACCAAACATATCAACTAAGCTTGTAAATGTATCAGCAAATTGATCAACTTTACCAAGCCAGAAAGATAAACTACCATAGAATATTGCAACGCATGTTTGTAATATACCACCTAATATAATGAATAAGGTAAACATTAATAATTTATATGGTGTAATACCAGTTATAGCAAGTACAATATAACCATATAAGATATCACCAAAAGCTGAAGGTGAAACACCTAATATAGATTGTATTAACACACTTTTAGGCATTACTAAGAATGCATCTAATTTACCATCTACAACAGTTGTACTTAAACTATAAGCACCTTTAAAGAATGCATGGGAAACACCATAAGTCCCTGAACCTATTGCCCATAAAAGTAAAACTGTATTAAATGAATAACCATTAATATTATCTTTAAGTGAATAAATTACTATCCATACTAATAGAAATGAAGCATTATTAAGAATCATGAAAAATACATTCATAAAGAAACTTACTTTATTTTCCATTTCCTTCATTATGGCATATTTAGTAGATAAAAAAGTTATCTTTAATAAATTTTTAACCTCCATTAACATTAATATTCTTCACCCCTTTCTTATATACTAATTGAGCAATTATATAGAATATAATGAAATATATTATTTGTGTTATAACTACTCTTAATAAAAACATAGGATCATATTCTACAAATAACTTGGCAGGGCCATAGTTGATTGCAAAAATTGGACTATAATTCAAAATTGGTTGAAGAAACTTTGGCATGAATTCAATTGGAAATAAAGTACCAACTATTAATATAACTTTAGAGTATACCCAATACAACGGATTAGAATCTTCCATAAAGAAAGCACATAATCCTAATGTAATACATATAATCATACTTATTAAGACACCCATAATAGCTGTAATTATAGCAGTAATTATACCAATTATATTAAAGTTAGGAATAAATCCAATAAGAATTGAACCTATTACTAAAGCAGCTGGGAAAACAATATTTAATTTAAACAAAGAACTTGATAAGTATTTTGAAATAACATAATTGATATAATTATATGGTTTATTTAATTGATATGCTATATTACCACTCTTAACATCTACAGAAATATCTCTAACAATAGCTCTTCCTTTAGTAATGGACCAAAAACATTCAGTGAATACAACATACCAAACCATTTGACTATATGTATATCCATTTATTAAAGATGTAGAATCGCTATAAATAAATGAATATAGATTAAAATAAATATAAATAATTAATATATAAGATATAGCACCTATAAGAATATCTGGAATATATTGTAAGTTATTAATGAATTCAGTTTTAAATACATTAAAATACTTTTTCATCATTTATCCTTCTTATAAATATTACTAATTATTTCTTCCAAAGGTGTATTACTTATATTAATATCTATAATCTTTTCTGGGTCTAATAATTTAATTGCATCAGATATATCTCTTTCTTTAATATCTACTTCAATTTTTAAATTATATCCTTTATCCTTTAAAATTTTAATACCTTTTTCATCTTCTAAATTAATTTTTTCTTTCATTTTAGCATCAATTATTTTCTTATTTAAGTAATGGTATTTTAAGTTTTCCATTGTATCATCTAATACAACAGTACCATTATTAATGATAATTACACGCTTACATAATTTTTCAATATCTCCAACATCATGTGATGTTAAAAATATAGTTGTATGACACTCCTTATTCATTCTTTTAATAAAAGAACGTATGTTTTCTTTAACAACAGGATCTAGACCAATTGTAGGTTCATCAAGGAAAAGAATCTTAGGATCATTAATAAGTGAACATGCAATTTCACATCTGATACGTTGTCCTAAAGATAAACTTTTAACAGGAGTATTAATGAATTCGTCTAATTCAAATAAACTATTTAATTCTTCTATTTTCTTTTCTATTTCATAATCTTTCATATCATAGATAGCTCCAAAGAACTTGAAATTATCATATGGAGTTAAATGTGTCCATAATTGTTCTTTTTGACCAAATACGGTACCAATTTCATATGCTAATTTCTTTCTATCTTTTCTTGGATCTAATCCTAATACTTTGATATCACCTGCTGTAGGATATAGAATGCCTGTTAACATTTTAATGGTAGTAGATTTACCAGCTCCATTAGGACCAATAAACGCAACCATTTCACCTTTATCTACAGCTAATGATACTTTTTTAACAGCTTTAATCGTTTTATATGTTGGTTTAAAAAGAGATTTAACAGATCCTTTTAAACCTTTACCTTTAACTTTACTTTTAAAGGTTTTTGATAGATTTTTTACTTCGATCACGCTCATATAATCACCCTCTCTATTATCTATCAAGATTATATCATACAACTATGAATTTCTTAGTTTTTTTTCTAATGCACATTCATTGTTTTGTAAATCATCTAATAAATTATATAACAAATCATATTTTAGACAATAAGCCCGATATTGATTTAATTTACGTCTTAA
>CALYOH010000122.1 GCA_945228905.1 uncultured Caryophanales bacterium | reverse complement strand
ACACGCGTAAGATCGTCGGCAGCGTCAGATGTGTATAAGAGACAGGAAATGGGGGTCTAGGAAGATTAGCAGCATGTTTCTTAGATTCAATAGCAACTTTAGGATTACCAGGAGATGGTATTGGTCTAAATTATCATTTTGGATTATTTAAGCAAGTATTTAAAAATAATTTACAGACAGAAGAAATAAATAAATGGATAGAAAAGCAAAGTTGGTTAAATAAAACAGATATAACTTACGATATTGATTTTGGTGACTTTACTTTAAAATCTAGACTATATGATATAAACGTTATAGGTTACAATAATACAACTAACAAACTACATTTATTTGATGTTGAAACAGTTGATGAAAATATTGTTGAACAAGGAATTAAATTTGATAAAGAGAATGTTGAAAAAAATCTTACTTTATTCCTATATCCGGATGATAGTGATACAAAGGGACATTTACTTAGAATTTATCAACAATACTTTATGGTAAGCAATGGAGCTAAATTTATATTAGACGAATGTATAGAAAGAGGATCTAATTTACATGACTTATATGATTATGCTGTAATACAAATTAATGACACTCATCCTACTATGGTAATACCTGAACTTATACGTCTTTTAGTTGAAAAAGGAATTGAAATGGATGAAGCCATAGAAATAGTATCAAAAACTTGTGCTTATACTAATCATACAATACTAGCAGAAGCACTAGAAAAATGGCCGATAGAATACTTAGAGAAGGCAGTTCCACATCTTGTTCCAATTATTAAAGTATTGGATGAAAAGGTAAGAAAAGAGTATGATGATGAATCTTTATATATAATAGACAAAAATAATAACGTTCATATGGCTCATATAGATATACATTATACATTTAGTGTAAATGGAGTAGCATCACTTCATACTGATATATTAAAGAATAATGAATTAAACAACTTCTATGAAATATATCCAGAGAAATTTAATAATAAAACAAATGGAATAACATTTAGAAGATGGCTGATGCACTGTAATCCAGAATTAACGGGACTAATAGAACAGTTAATAGGGGATGGATTTAAAGTTGAAGCAGAGAAATTACAAGATTTAATAAAATATATTGATGATAAAGAAGTTTTACAAAAGTTATTGGATATTAAACATAATAACAAAGTAAAACTAAAAAAATATCTTAAAAATACACAAAATATAGATATAGATGAAAACTCTATATTTGATATTCAAATAAAAAGACTACATGAGTATAAGAGACAACATATGAATGCTTTATATGTTATTTATAAGTATTTACAAATTAAAAAAGGAAATATTCCTACAACACCTATAACAATTATATTTGGTGCCAAGGCTGCTCCTGCATATACAATAGCAAAAGATATAATACATTTAATATTATGTTTACAACAACTTATAGATGATGATGAAGAAGTAAGTAAATATTTAAAAGTTGTTATGATAGAAAACTATAATGTTACAGCAGCAGAGAAACTAATACCAGCTTGTGATATATCTGAACAAATATCATTAGCTTCTAAAGAAGCCAGTGGTACAGGTAATATGAAATTTATGCTAAATGGAGCCTTAACTCTTGGAACAGAGGATGGAGCTAATGTTGAAATACACGAACTTGTTGGTGATGATAATATATTCATATTTGGTGAAAGTAGTGAAGATGTAATTAAACATTATGAAAATAAAGATTATGATCCACTAGATTTCTATATAAAAGATAAGACAACAAAAGAAGTTGTAGACTTTATTGTTAGTGATGAAATAATGAATGTTGGTAATGAGGAAAATCTTATAAGATTATATAAAGAAATACTTAGAAAAGACTGGTTTATGGGCTTACTAGACTTTAAATCATATTGTGAGAAAAAAGAAGAAATGTTTAAAGAGTATGAAGATAGAGAAAAGTGGTCAAAGAGAATGTTAATTAATATTAGTAAAGCAGGATACTTCTCTTCTGATAGAACTATAGAAGAATATAATGATGATATTTGGAAATTAAAGTAATAATATAGTGATTATATGAAAATATAATAAAAAATAGATGTATATATAATTACTTGCATATAAATTAAACAATATAGTTTGATTTATTGATTATCATGACAAAGAGTGCTATTATTTTAGTAACGAAACAGGAAAACGTTGCCGGAAACGTTACCGTTTCTCTAGGTTTATTAAAAAATATATTAGGGGGAAATATTACTATGAAATTAAAGAAATATCTAACAATTGCTTTATCTGCAGTTATGGCAACTGTAGCACTAACTGGTTGTAGTTCATCATCAAATGATTCATCATCTGATGACACAGGTTCAGTTTATTATTTAAGTTTTAAACCTGAACAAGAAGAACAATGGAAGAAAGTTGCAAAAACTTATGAAGATGAAACTGGTGTAAAAGTAAAAGTAGTTACAGCAGCTAGTGGTAAATATGAAGAAACATTAAAATCTGAAATAGCAAAAGATGATGCGCCAACTTTATTCCAAATAAATGGACCAGTTGGATATGAAAATTGGAAAGAATATACTGCTGATTTAAAAGATACTGAGTTATATAAACATTTATTAAATGAAGATTTAGCTATAAAAGATGGTGATGGAGTATATGGTATACCTTATGTTGAAGAAGGTTATGGTATAATATACAATCAAGCAATAATGGATAAATATTTTGCATTAGATGGGGCTAAGGCAAAATCTATAGATGAAATAAATAATTATAATAAATTAAAAGAAGTTGCAGAAGATATGCAAGCTAAAAAAGATAAATTAGGAATAGATGGTGTATTTGCATCTACATCATTAAGTCCAGGTGAAGATTGGAGATGGCAAACTCATTTAGCAAATCTTCCTGTTTATTATGAATACAAAGATAAAGACGTAAAAGATTTAGATAAAATAGACTTTAAATATGCAGATCAATATAAAAATATAT
>CALYOH010000121.1 GCA_945228905.1 uncultured Caryophanales bacterium | reverse complement strand
ATCATATCCTAAATATCTTAATGTTTTTTCTAACAAGTCATGTCCAATATAATTTCTCATATTACCAATATGAGCATAATGATATACAGTTGGACCACATGTATACATTTTTACTTTACCTTCTTCATAAGGTACAAATTCTTCTACTTTTCTTGTTAATACATTATAAATCTTCATAATTGTTCTCTCCTTCTTATTTAATATATTTAATAAAAAAGATTAACAACATCGTTTAGCATATTTTTTCATAAATCTCATCTCTTTTAATATTATATAATAAAAACGTTATATTTTAAATAAAAAAAACTATTCCCGGGAATAGTATCACACTTATAAACTACATGCTCTTAGATAATCAACAACTGTATTCACATATAATGAATTGCTTGGAAAATTATTGTCGTATCCTATCGAATAACCAAAGACCTTCTCAATCAAATCTACACTTCCGTTATTCCATGATTTCTCAATAGATTCTCTAATACATTTAGTTATGTTACTACAACTAGAATCATATTTTTGAGAAAGTGACCTGTACAATTCAATCATCTTAAAAGAATTATATTCATTCGATATAACATCATAAATAATATCATACAAATAGCTAAATCCTTTTAATTTGGATGATACACCAAGTCCATGTAACAACGTAGTGATTTCAAAACTCTTGCTCACCATTGAATGTATACCTCCTTTTATTCTAGTTAGAGCTATAATAATACAACTCTCAAAAATTAAAGTTAATTTTTTAGTATACATATACTAAAAAAGATAATATTACTATTATCTTCTTTTGTCAAACAACCTATCTTTTACTTAATAATTCTAATGCTTTTTGTAATTGAGAATCTGTATCATATCCAGGATTATCTGCATATTCTTTTGTTAAATCAACTTTTATTCCAGGAGTAATACCTATTCCATCAATAGAATTCCCACTTGGTGTAGTCCAATTAGCAACTGTATATTTAATCATATTCTTTTTACTTAATGAAGTTGTTTGTTGAACTTTACCTTTACCAAATGATTTATTTCCAATTATAACTGCTCCATATGATTCTTTCATAGCTGATGCTAACACTTCACTTGCTGAAGCACTTCTTCCATCAATTAATACAGCTATTGGATATGTTCTATGTTCATCTGTTTTTGTTTTAACTAAACTAGTAGTTTCTTTATTATTTAAACCATATAACACTTTATCTTTTTTAATAAATAGTTCTAATATACTTTCACATTTTTCTAATAAACCGCCACCATTAGATCTAACATCTATTACTAAAGAATCAATTCCTTTACTTTCTAATTTATCTAATTGTTCTTTAAATTGTTTATAAGAATTTTCATTAAATGCTTGTAAATAAATATATCCTATACTCTTATTATCTTTAACAAATACTTCACTTGAAGTAATAGGTATTTCAACATTTTTAACATCAATAACTGTATTAAATGTTTGGCCATTTCTTTCAATAGTTAAAGATACAGTATCCTTTTTTTCTAAATCATTTCTATATTTATTATAATCAAAGCTATCATTAATATCTGCTCCATCAATCTTAACAATCTTATCTCCAGCTTGAACACCAGATTGTTTAGCAGGAGTATTATCAAATACTTCTACTACATAGTAGAATGTATCTCCTCTAACCATAGATACTCCAATACCTTTATATGCTCCATCTAAAGTATTAGTTAATGAAGTTGTATCTTCTGAATCTAAAAGTATAGAATACTTTTCATTTAAATAATTCATCATACCATCAATAGCAGATGAACTTAACTCAGTTTCATTAACATCTTCATAATAATATTTAGTTATTTTATTGTAAGATTTAATAATATCTTTTAATCCATCATTTGTAATAGTTCCATTTCCAAATCTAATAGTAATTACATATGTTATAGATACACTTAATACGACAAAAGCTAATGTAATAAAAACTACTTCTTTAAGACTAAATTCATTTAAATTCTTTCTAGTCTTTTTTCTTCTTGTCTTTTTCTTGTTGTCTTTCATCTTCATACACCATACACCCTAAAATAAGTATATCACACAATAAAAAAAGATGTGATAAAAATCACATCATTTTATTAATTAAATTTAACTTCTGCAATTGCTGAATAAATATCTTGTTTATTTCTCTTCATTTCAACAATTTTACCTTTTTTAACTTTTATTAAAGTTGGGTTAGCAATCTTAGCAGTTTTAAATCCTTCCATATTTTCTGGCATTATTTCATTAACATTTCCATCTTTAGCATAGTAAGCTTCATTCATCTTACTTGATAAATCTACTGAATATATTTTAGAGTCTCCTTTATATCCACTTACTAAACTAGAATAATAAGAAGAATCATCTTTACTCTTATCAAAGAATAATACCATATATTCTTTTTCTTTTTGTTTTAATGCATCATCAGCTAAGATAATAGTATCATCATATGATGTTTCTTTAGTTGTTGTAGTTGTAGTATCATCACCTTGATATTTATCTTTAGTAACAAATTTAGCATTAACATAATATAATCCACCAACTAAAACAGCAATTACTATTAATGCAATTATAAATGTAACTACAACTGAATTATTATGATCAACTGATGTATTTTTTAATTGTTTAGTTTCAAATTTAATTTCTTTAGTTTTTTTTGTGTCTTTAATATCTTTCTTCTTCATGTTATCACCTATCTAGTATTATACCATATTTTTATGCAATTTTAACATCAACATTGTTTGCTTGAATAGAAGAATCATTAATAGTTTCTAAAATAATACTAATTTCATTTTCTATATTCTTGATGTTTTCTTCATTACGTTTTATTTCTTCTTCTAGTAATTCATTTCTTGATTCAATTACTTTTAGTAGCTTATTTAAATATTTTAATTTATCTTCCATCTTCCAAATCTCCCAACAAGGATTTATTATAAATTATATTATTTATATAATCAATTCAAAATAAAAGGAAGTATTAAAC
>CALYOH010000120.1 GCA_945228905.1 uncultured Caryophanales bacterium | reverse complement strand
TCTACAATATCCCATACAAGATGATGTAATCCCTTTAAATCAGTAGTACCAATGTACATACCTGGTCTTTTTCTAACTGCCTCTAATCCTTCAAGTACTTGGATATCTGAAGCATCATAATGTTCTAAGTTTCTATCAGCCATATTAACTCTCCTTTATATCAACTACCCCATTATTAACAATAAATATTTTAGAATTATCTCTTAATTTCTTACTTAATTTAGTTATTTCTGTAGTAGTAATAAACGTTTGAATATCATTATCTATAAATTTAAATATGTTATTTATTTTAGTTTTATCTAATTCACTAAATAAATCATCTAATATTAATATAGGAATAATGTTCTTTTTATCTTTAAATATCTCTATTTCAGCCATTTTTAAAGCTATTACAGCGTTTTTTTGTTCTCCTTCAGATCCATAATCCTTTAAAGGTTTATTATCTAATATGAAGTCAAAATCGTCTCTATGAACACCTATATTAGTAATTCCACTATAAATATCTCTTTCTTTATTCTTTTTATATAGCTTTTCTATATCTTCCCTACTCTTGTTCATAAAATCAGACTTATAAACAATTTTTAAATTATCTAATCCAGTTATTTTCTTATAATTATCAGTAATATATTTAGATATATCTTCTATAAAATTATATCTATACTCATATATCTTTATAGCATAATCAATTAACTTAGATGTAATAATATCTAAATATTCATGAGAAGCATTTCCATTCAGATATAATGTTTTTAAATAAGAATTTCTTTGCTTAAGTATTTTATTATATAAAGTAGTTATCTTTAAATAATCATTGCTAAACTGTGAAAGTTCAATATTTATTAGTTTTCTTCTAGTATTTGGAGTATCTTTTACTAATTTAAGATCATCTACAGTAAATAGAACAATATTTATATTTGATAAATAATCAACTAATTTAGGAATCTTTTTCTTATTTATCCATACTTTCTTATTTTCATCTTTACTTATAACTATCTTATAATCTTGCTTATATTCATCAACTACAGTTCCCTCTACTCTAGTATTATCTGAATTATAATTAATGATTACATCATCTTTAGATCCTCTAAATGATTTAGTAAGTGCTAATACATAGATTGCCTCTACTATATTAGTTTTACCCATACCATTTTTTCCAATGATAATATTTTTAGAAGGATTAAAATCTAAAACAAGTTTATTATAGTTACGAAAATTATTGATTTTTAAACTCGTAATTTTCATTTTTACCCCCTAATTTTAATTTTAAGCAATTTTTATATGTTTTAGGTACTCCTATACCACAATATAATTATATCATAAAAAAAACGCTAAAAAAAGAAAAAAGAACCTTTTAGGCATCTTTTTTTCTTAATAAAAATTCAAATCTAGAAGCTTTTAATATTTGATTATTTAAAGTCCAAAGAGATTCTTTAAAATATAGCTGATTTCCATTAATTAATTCAATAATAGAGGACTTATTATCCTTATTAATTGATAATTTATTAATAGATTTTATATTTATCCAAGATACTTCTTTTAATCTAGGAGAACAAGTAGGGAAGAATATAATATTATTATTTAAAACAATAGGAGATTTATACATATTTCCAGTAATATTCCTACTATAATCAACCCTTATTTGATAAGAACTACCATCTAATATACAATTTGATTTAATTATATTATTAGGTTTATTGTTAATAACTAACATCTTATCAACTTCATAAATTAACGAATTATTATCTCCCATAGGTATGATTGCAAGGGTATTTTCACTAATTCTATACTTTTTCGTATTATTCACCTCCTTGAAAATATAATATAAATTATGAAAAAGTATAAAAAAGTATAAAAAAGTAGCAAAAATAAAAAAAGACATTACTAGAATGTCTTTATAGGTAATATTAATTGAACTAATGAATCATCTGAAGCTGAAGTAATTACTATAGGTTTAGAATCAGTATTCATATATATAATAATTTCATCATCATCAAATGTTCTTAATACATCAATCATATATTTAGCTGAAAAACTAATACTAATTTCTTCTGGATTATTCTTAGTAATAGATACCTTATCAATACCTGCACCAATTTGAGAGGCTAGGGTAGATAGAGTAATTTCTTTCTCATTTACTTCCATTTTAATTATATTTTTATCTTTAGATTGACCAATTAAAGATACACGATTAATTGAAGCAAAATAATTACTTAAATTAACATTAATAATATGTTCAAAATCTACTGGAATAAATGAAGATGTATTAGGATATGTTCCTTCTAATAAATTAGATTGGAATAAAATATTTTCATATTTAAATAATATTTTCTTACTAAATATATGCATTTCTACATTTTTAGATTCATCTACAATTATTTTTTCTAATTCACCAATATTAGAAGCTGGAATAACTATATCTACATTTTCTTCATATGGAGTATCTAAAGTAACTGTTTTCTTAGCTAATCTATATGAATCTGTTGCAGTACATTCTAAAATATTACCATTAATTTTAATATTAATACCCATTAATAAAGGTCTAGATTCTTGAGTAGATACCGCAAATATTGTTTGTTTAATCATTTTCTTTAATGTTTCAGCTTTTATATCAATATGAGTAGTATTATCTGACATATCTATTTCTGGATAATCTAAACTATTTAAACAATTTAAGTTAAATTCACATTCTCCTGAAGTTATTTTAATTCTTAAACCATCTTCTACTTCAAATTTAATAATATCCTCAGGCATACTCTTAATAATGTCTATTAATGATTTATTACTTACTATAATAGATCCTACAGTATCAATCTTTTCTATTTTATCTTTTTCAATATAAGATTTAATAGTTAAATTACTTTCACCCTCTTTTAAACCATATATTGTATTATTTTCAACTTTTATAATATCTTTATTTTCTATTATCCACTTATAATTGGTATTATAATTTTCTGTAGATTTAAATTTAAGTTATATTTTTT
>CALYOH010000119.1 GCA_945228905.1 uncultured Caryophanales bacterium | reverse complement strand
ACACGCGTAAGATCGTCGGCAGCGTCAGATGTGTATAAGAGACAGTATTATAACATCATCTTTTATTAAAGATTCATAATTAATTTCTCCATCAATTAACTCTGATTGAATTTTTTCTAAATCAGATTCTTTAAACCCACTAAGAATAATGTCTGTCTTTTGACCATCATCTAAATAGAATTCACCTCTAACGCCATGATATGTTTCAATTTTATTAACTCCTGGTATATCTGAAATAATTTTTTGCATATCACTACCTAAAGGATTAAATGATTGAAGCTCTTCTATAGAAACCTCATCTTCTTCACCTTCACCATCACCAACAGTATAATTTTTTAATGAAAGTGTAAAATCACATGGCATCCTTAATCTACTCATTTTTTCAGCATCAATACTATTAAGTACTGCTGATATAGTAATAAATAATATCCCACTTAATGATAATGATATTAAAGTAATACACGTTCTTTTCTTAAATCTTGTTATATTTGCAATTGTTAATTTTAATATATTTATTTCATTATTTCCTACTCTTTCATTACTATCTGAAGCTATTTCACCTGTATACCTCATAGCCTCTACTGGTGAAATTCTACCTGCTATATTCATTGGCTTTATTAAAGATATAAATACTGTTAAATACACCATAAGAAATACTGCTATATTAATCATAATATTATATTTACCTACATTAAATTGGGCAAAATTCATTATTTTTATAATAACTGTATTACTTATTATGTTACCTAATATAAGTCCTATTGGAATAGCTATTGTTGATAATATTAACCCTTCAGTTAATACTATTAATTTTATTTGCTTAAGGGTTGCCCCTATAGCTTTAATTTTACCAAACTCTTGAACCTTATTAATTATAGATACATAGAAAATACTGTATATAACGATTATACTAGAAATAATAACAATAAATGCAATAATAATACCTCCACCTATAACAGCAGGATCAGGATTTGATGCATTAATATAATCTTCATTAACTTCTACAGAAAATTTACTTACACCTGCATTTTCACCTATTTGTTCAACAGTATATTTTATTTCATCACCACTTAATTTTTCATCTTTATTAACTAATATACATACAGTATAATTAATATCGCTATTTTTATGTTTATTAAAATAATCTTCAGATGCAACTGCCGTATATGATTTAGTATTATTATGAATATCTTCTGTTTTAATAATTCCAGTTATAATAAATTCATCTTTTATAATTTCTTTTGTAGTATTAATCTCATATTCTAACTGTATGGTTTGTCCTACTTTTGCAGGCATATTTAAAATATTCTCCAAATATCCACTTTGAATAGCTATTTCATTATACTCTGTTGGGAATCTCCATTCTTCAAGTTTCATATTTATCATTTCTGGAGTATTTTCATCTAAATACATAATACTTAAAAAATTATCTTCATTTTTTACTCTTCCAAAGGTAGTTCTTATACTACTTAATTCAACATTCTCATCTGCCTTTATCTTATTATATTCTTCTTCTGTAATTCCTCTATATAGACCATCATAAGCTCCAGCTCTTTTTATTGTTATTTCAGTATTTGCTTCTAACCAGTTTGCACAAGTAATTCCTACAGATGTTAACAATGTTGTTGTTAACGCAATTGTAATAATAATAAGAAAACTTTTAGATATATTCTTCTTTAAGTTACATTTTGATAAATTAAAAATCGTACCCATTACTTCTTCACCTTACCATCTTCAATTAGAATTATTCTATCTGCCATCTTTGCAATAGATTCATCATGAGTAATCATTACAATAGTTTGATTATATTTTTTTGCAGATAACTTTAATAATTTCATAACCTCTTCTTCTGTTTTAGAGTCTAAATTTCCAGTTGGCTCATCAGCTAAAATAATTGATGGCTTAGTTGCAATTGCCCTAGCTATAGCAACTCTTTGCTGCTGTCCTCCTGATAATGTACTAGGTAAGTTTTTCTTTTTCCCTTCAACACCTAAAACTTTTAATACATCATCTACAAATTCTTTGTCCACATTTTTAGCGTCTAATCCTATAGGAAGAACAACATTTTCCCAAACATTAATAGATGGTATTAAGTTGTAATATTGAAATATAAATCCTATATGTTGTCTTCTAAATATAGCTAATTCATCACTCTTCATTTTTCCTATATCTTTACCATCAATAATAACTTGACCTGATGTTGGATTATCTAATCCTCCAAGCATATGTAATAACGTACTCTTTCCTGAACCAGACTTCCCAACAATAGCAACAAATTCTCCCTTATTAATATTAATGTTTACATTGTCAATTGCCTTTACCAAGCTTTCATTTTTTCCATAATACTTACATAATTGTTTAGTCTCTAAAATAGTTTTCATTTTCTCTCTCCTTTTGATTATTTTGTAGTTTTTGTATTTTTATTACTTTTTTAGTATGTTTTATATATTACTATTTTATTACTATTTTGTCTACGTTAATTACATTACCTATCTTCACTTATTTAGATAGGTAAATTCAAAAAATATATAAAAATCGTAAAATCAAATAATTACTTCTTCATTAATTACCCTTAATTTGTTATTAAATATAATTCAAGCATTTTATTATAATAACTTCCATTGATGATTCAATAAAATCATCACCTGCTACTTTTTATAAATATACTGAAGAAAATGAAATAGTACTTAAAAGCTTTTACCACCTTTATAACATAAATTGTTTTTATGATAATACTAAAACCCCAGTAAAAAAAATAAATAATCTACCTTTATATTCATCACTAAAGGAAATAACTTCAAATAAAGTATTTATTGTTGGAAAAACTCCTTTTACTTATGAGAACAAATCTTATTTACTAAACCTATTTATTAAATTAGGAAAAAATAATATTAATTTTATTATTAGAAACTCGATATTAAATACTTTTGATCGCTTTCTAATTAGCCAGTGTTTTGGCTGTCTCTTATACACATCTCCGAGCCAACGAGACCTCTCTACATCTCGTA
>CALYOH010000118.1 GCA_945228905.1 uncultured Caryophanales bacterium | reverse complement strand
ATGAATTAGGGGAATATTTATATATTAAACTTAAAGATATTTTTATAGAAAATAGGCCAATAATATTTTTATGTATTGGTACTGATAGAGCTACTGGTGACTCCTTAGGTCCCCTAATAGGATATAAGCTTAAAAATATTAAAAGAAAAAATATTTACATCTATGGTTCTTTAGAATATCCTGTTCATTCTATTAATCTATCTGAAGTTCTAAATAAAATTAAATCTAATTTTATAAACCCTTTTATTATTGGAATAGATGCCTCTCTTGGTAATGTTCAAAATATAGGAAAAATATTTGTTGAAGATTCTCCCCTTCATCCTGGCTTAGCTTTAGACAAAGCTTTACCTGAAGTTGGTGAAATGAATATAAAAGGTGTGGTTAATATATCTGGTAATTTAGATTTCATGATGTTACAAAATACTAGATTATTTGTTGTTATGTCTTTGGCTGATTGTATTTCAAATGCCATAAGTTATTTTATTAATAAAGCTTTATCAAATAATACCTTAATATCTTATGATTAAAAATTTACTATACTTAATTTTTATTAAATGTAATTAATAATAAAAAGGCGGTTATTTTTTAATAACCACCTTTTTTGTTATCTAATTTTTACTATTAATAGCTTCATTTAAAACATGTAATTCTTCCTCTGATAAGTCATATCTTGATATTCCCTTATCTATTGGTTTAGCATATGTAGTACTATCATGTCTAGAATATATTCCAGTTATAATAACACCATCATTATATGAATCTAATATAGCAATTGAAAAACTTAAATCACTACCAACATCTTCAAAAGCCTTATATCTCATTATAGCAATTTTATTAACACAACCTTTTAACTCTTGTGAAAGATTTCTACATTCATCAATTGCTTCTTGTGATTTATTTAATGCTTTTTCAATATTATCTAGATTATCGCTAAGCGCTTGCTCTAAATTCTTATTGTTAACGCCTCGCATCATCTTTCTGTATTTTTTTTCTAATTTTTTTACAGATGCTAATAATAACATTGTAATTATAAAAAGTAACAATGTTATTACTGCCAATGCTATTATTATTAAGATTGAATATTCATTAATCATATTTATTATGCTGTCCATTTATGCTACTTCCCTTCAAATGTTTCACGTGAAACATTTTATAAATTAATTATCTCTAATATTCTTTGTAAATCCTCTTCAGAGTAGTATTCAATCTCTATTTTACCCTTATTATTTTTATTTGTAATATTTACTTTAGTTCCAAAGTAATTTTCTAATTTATAAGTTATATCCTTATAATATGGATTAGTTTCATTTGATGATTTTGATTTACTTCTTGTAGGACTGGTCTTTAACTTTCTTATTAAAATCTCCAATTCCCTTACAGACAATTTATCATCAATAACACTTTGTGCTAATTCACATTGAACCTTACTATCAGTTATTCCTAATAAAGCTCTACCATGTCCTTCTGATATTACACCTTCAATAATATACTGTTGAACATCTTCACTAAGATTTAATAATCTTAAAGTATTAGTTATTGTAACACGTGACTTTCCTATTCTTTTGCTTAGTTCTTCTTGTGTTAAGTTAAAATCGTTTATTAATTTTTTATATGCTAATGCTTCTTCAATAGAATTTAAATCTTCTCTTTGAATATTTTCAATTAATGATATTTCTAAAATTTGTTTTTCAGTTAAATTCATTATTATTGCAGGTACCTCTTTAAGTCCAATTAATTTAGCCGCTCTCCATCTTCTTTCTCCTGCTACAATAATGTATTCATTATTAACTTTCTTTAATACTAATGGTTGTATTATTCCATTACTTTTAATTGATTCTGCTAATTCCAATATTTTTTCATCATCAAAAGATCTTCTTGGTTGCTCTTCATTACTCTTAATTAAATTGATATCTATTGATATAGAACCTTTATCTCTATCATCATCAGTTTTTTCTAACTTAGTATCTAATGTACTTAAAATAGTATCTTCTGGTATAAGAGCATTTAGACCTTTACCTAATCCAAATTTTTTACTCATATCTTTACATCTCCTACTGCTTACTTAAAAATTCTTTTGCAAAACGTTTATAAGCATCTGCTCCTTTACACTTTTCATCATAAAGCATAATTGGTAAACCAAAACTTGGCGCTTCTGCTAATCTTATATTTCTAGCAATAGTTGTTTTATATACTTTATCATTAAAGAATTTTTTTGCTTCTTCATATACTTCATTACTTAAATTAGTTCTATAATCATACATAGTCATAACTACGCCTTCTATATCTAACGATTTATTTAGTGATTTTTTTACTAATTGTACTGTATTAATTAACTGCCCTACCCCTTCTAATGCATAAAATTCACATTGTATAGGTATTAATACTGAATCAACTGCTGTTAAAGCATTAATTGTTAAGACACCTAATGATGGTGGGCAATCTATAAATACAAAATCATATTGATCTTGTATAGATGAAATTTCCCTTAAAAGAATAGTTTCCCTATCTTTCACACCAATTATCTCAACTTCCGCACCTGCTAATTCCATAGTGGATGGTGCTATGTATAAATTAGTAATTAATTCACTTTTTATAATAACATCCTTTAACGGTACATTTGCTGTAAGTACATCATACATGGAATGCTCTAAATCTCTTTTATCTATCCCGAACCCACTTGTTGTATTTCCCTGAGGATCAATATCAATAGTTAATACTTTATAACCTTCCATTGCCAAATACGCACATAAATTAATATTAGTAGTAGTTTTTCCTACTCCACCCTTTTGATTAAAAATACATATCTTTTTCATATAAAGCCCTATTTTAGGACTTCACCCCCTTCCCATATTTATATTATATATATTTTTTTACAATAATTAAAGGTAGACACACTAAATTCAACGTAAATTTTGTATAAATGTTTCACGTGAAACATAAAAAAAGCACTCTTTAGAGTGCCTTTTTTACTTATTTTTAGGGATAGAAACTGTTATTTCAATACATTCTTCTTTATCTTGAAGCTTGTATTCCGCTGGAATATTAAATTTACTTAATACTTGCTTTATAGTATTAACATATAACTTTC
>CALYOH010000117.1 GCA_945228905.1 uncultured Caryophanales bacterium | reverse complement strand
TTTTCTTCTAAAAATGATTATATAATAATTCCACATCATTCTTATTCAACGTCCGATTTGCTATTAATTAAAGGCAAAAAAAAAGGGATAGGCATTTCCGCTACAACTATGTTTAGAAATTTTAATTTACCAAACTTAGAAATATTTAACCAATACAATTGCATTTCAGATTATAGTTATTGTACTTGTAAAAAAGAAAGAAATGATATTAGAAATGGTATAATTATATATGAAATTAATTTAACAGATTCATATAGTTGTATTAAATTAATTCATTCTGCTGTAAGTTATAATGAATATATTAATATTTAATAAAAGAGGGTGATTCCTCTTTTTATTTTGCAATGGAAGAAGGTGAATAGTATAGATATTAAAACAAAAGATAAATTACCTAAATCAGTTAAATCTATTGATAAAACAATAGCATGGACTGAAAGGATTAAAGATCCTTTAGTATATGCTAATGAAAAAATTAAAGATTCAACTGATGGAGATATAGATATAATAGACTATGGAGAAGATAAGATTAAGTATTATTCTAATAGAATAAAAGATGAATCTTTATATGCTAGTAAAAAGAGTATATCTAAATCTAAAGATTTACTTATAGATAAATATAAAAAGAAAAAGTTATTAAAACATAATAAAGATATGACTAAAGAAGTTATTAATAATAGTAAGAAAACTATTAAAACTTCTAAGAATGTTGTTAATAAAACAAATAAAACTATTAAGAATAGTAAAAGAGTAGTAGAACAAGGAAGAAAGTTAGCAATAGAAAGTACTAAGAAAACAGTTAAAGGAATTAAAGTGGCTATTAAAGCTACTGTATCTGCAATTAAAGGAATAATTGCAGGAGTTAAATCTTTAGTAGCTATGATAGCAGCAGGTGGTTCACTTGCTGCTATTGTTATTTTAGTAATATGTTTAATAGGTCTACTTGCTACATCTATATTTGGTATATTCTTATCGAGTGAGAAAACATCTAATAATAGTATTACTATGAATGATGTAGTAAGAGAATGTAATAAAGACTTTTCAAATAAATTAGAAAGTATACAAAATAGTAATATACATGATGAATATGTATTAGAAGGCAATATGGCATCTTGGAAAGATATATTACTTACTTATGCTATTAGACAATCTAATGGTATAAATGAACAAGAAGTAATGACTTTAGATGATTCAAAAAAGAAATTAATTAAAGATATATTTTGGGATATGAATGAAATAACTTATTCAGTTAAAACTGAAAAAGTAGAATCTTCATCAGTTAATACTAATGATTTATCATTAGATAATACTAATAAAAAAGTATTACATATAAATATTAAAAGTAAAACAGCAGAGGATATGAAATTAAAGTACAATTATAATCCTTTACAAATAAAACAATATAATGAATTATTAAGTGATAAATACTCTAGTTTATGGAATGGAGTAATATATGGAAGAATAGATTCTGGTGAATATGTTAATTGGAGACAAAAAGATCCATCTTGGTCTTCAATTAAAATAGGAAATTCAAGCGGAACTATTGGAAGTATTGGATGTTTAGTAACATCAATTTCAATACTAATAGAAAAATCTGGAGTTAATTATATGATTCAACCATTTAATCCAGGTACTTTTGTTGAAAAATTAAATAAACATGGTGGCTTTGATTCTTCTGGTAATCTATCTTATTCAGCCGTAAATAAAGCAGTACCAGGATTTAAATATGCAGGTAATGTTAATCTTAGAAATAAATCTAAAGATGAAAAACTACTATTAATAAAACAATACTTAGATAATGGTTATTTTATTACTGCTGAAGTAAAAGGAGCAACTCCTGGACATCAACATTGGGTGGCTGTTACATCAGTAGATGATACAGATGTAATCATGGTTGATCCTGCTTCTGAACAAATAGTAATGTGGAATGCTTATAATTATACTAAAACTAGTCAATTTAATTACTTTAAAATAGAAACATAGGTAGTTGAAAAACTACCTTTTTTTTATGTCAAAATTTGCATATTTACGTAAAAAGTGGTTTAATATACTATTATTTATAAAGGGAAGCGTATTTTTATTAAAATTGGTAGTATTAACTATTAAAATATGGTAAACTTTTATATAGATAATAGTAATAAAAGAATAATAAGGAATTCTTTGGAAAATAGGAGAATAAGTTAATTGGAATTATAGCATTTTGCTAAAGCAATCCTTTAATTTATATTGCTTGAAAACTATGTATATCTAAGATACACATAGTTTTTTTAGTGCCTAAAAACCAAAGAATCTTTTTTTATGACCAAAAACATAAGAAAAGTGGTGATTATAATGACTTCAAAAGAACCAATTCGAATAGCCCATATTATTGGTAAATGGCTAGGAGGAGGAGTAGAATCTGTTGTAATGAATTACTATAGACATATTGATAAAACTAAAATACAGTTTGATTTTATATGTGATGAAGATTCTACTAATATACCATACAAAGAAATAGAAAAATTGGGTGGTAGAGTGATATTAATTCCACCTTATCAAAAAGTATTTAAATATCATAAAACATTAAAAAAAGTATTAAAAGATGGTAATTATAAAATAGTACATTCTCATATTAATACTTTATCTGTATTTAGCTTATTTGCTGCTAAATGTGCTGGTGTTCCTACTCGAATTGCACATTCTCATAGTACAACAAATAAAAGAGAATGGAAAAAGAACCTTTTAAAACAAGTTTTAAGACCATTAAGTAGGTTATTTGCAACTGACTATATGGCTTGTTCCGAATTAGCAGGTAGATGGTTATTTGGTAATAAAGCATTTGATAAAGGTGAAGTTTATATACTTAATAATGCTATAGAATTAAATAAATTTACTTATAAAGAAGAATATAGAAAAAAACATAGAAAAGAATTAGGAATATCAGATGATACATTAGTAATAGGACATGTCGGAAGATTTGTAGAACAAAAGAACCATAGATTCTTAATAGATATTTTTAATGAAGTACATAAAAAGAATAATAACTCAGTATTATTACTTGTTGGTCAAGGACCATTAGAAGAAGAAATTAGAGAAAAAGTTGTTAAATTAGGATTAACTGATTCAGTTAAATTCTTAGGTCAA
>CALYOH010000116.1 GCA_945228905.1 uncultured Caryophanales bacterium | reverse complement strand
CACGCGTAAGATCGTCGGCAGCGTCAGATGTGTATAAGAGACAGGAATTATGTATTACATTATCTAATTGATATCCTAAATTATGTACTAATGATACAGCCATTAAATAGTTATAAACATTAAATCTATTTTTCAATCTAGTATCAACTTTTCTTTCATCACCTTTATAACTAAAGTTAATAGTTGTACCAGTTTCAGTATCTTTATAATTTTGAATAACTAAATCCTTACCTTCAAATCCATAAGATAAAGCATCTTTAAAATCTACTTCACTTAAATATGGATCATCTTGATTATAAACTACTTTACTAGAATCTTTTACTTGATTTAATAATAGTAATTTAGCTTGTAAATAATCATCCATTGTTTTATGGAAATCTAAATGATCTTGAGTAATATTAGTAAATCCTACTGTATCATATTCAATACCTTCTACTCTCTTTTCAACTAATGAATGAGAAGATACTTCCATGACAACTGTATCAATTCCTGATTCATATGCCTTAACTAATATTTCATATAAATCAATCATACTTGGAGTTGTATTTGGAAGTTCATAGTGAGTATCTTTATCATAGTATCCTATTGTACCAATATAACAAGCATTTACTCCCATATTTTTTAATATTTCATATGTTAAGAAACAAGTTGTTGTTTTACCATTAGTACCAGTTACTCCAACGAATCTCATTTTATCTAACATACTTTTATATGTATCTAAAAGATATGCATGTAACCATTTTTGTGTATCTTCTGTTTTAATTACTTTTACTCCTTCATATTCAGGAATACCTTCAGATACAACTAAAATCTTTGCACCTCTTTTAACTGCATCTTCAACGAACTTATGACCATCTACTGTATGTCCTTTTATAGCAACAAAGATGTCACCTGGTTCTACTCTTTGAGAATTAGCTTTTATATTAAACATATTTTTCACCCCATACAAAATATTATACATTTAATAATCCACATATTTAATATAAACAAATCCACACATATAAAAAGAATTACACACGTAATTCTTTATTAATATAAGTCTTGTTACATTTTTTGTAATACTTCATCAAATGATTAAATATCTTTAATAATTAATCATATATAAACTTTTTTTCAGTTAAACCCTCATAAATAAATTCGTATTTATTTCCATCATGTTTATATGTTTCCATTGATTAATCTAATATAGTTATTCATAATTCCATTCATTTTTCATCAAATTAAATATTTCCATTTTTTCTTGTTTATTAAAAATATCTTTTTGACATTTAAATTTACTATTAGCCCATTTCCACATATTAAATCCAAAGTGCCTATCTATGTATTTTTTATTTAATATATTTTTTTCTCCTTTATATCTTGGTATAAAGTGATAATGTACATGTGGCTTTTCATTATCTCTATAAGCATTATTCATTAAACAAGCAAAATTAAACATTGTTGAATCAAATAATTTTTTACAAACTCTCTCAAGTTCTTTTTCAATTAATCCTAATTCAATCCATTCCTCACTTGTTAAATCACTTAATGATTCTTTATTCGATGATATAATACATTGACCAGGAAATTCTTGACACCAATCAACATATACTACATCCCAATATTTTCCTTTATACAATTCCATAATTAACTCCTATCTTCTATGGACGCTGCTTTCTTCAACTAGATCATTATCTGAATAGAATTGTTGTTCTAAATCATACATCGAATAATCTATGTTATCTTCTATTATTTTAGATTTATCTTGCTCATCCATCTTTATTTCATCTTTTTTTATAGTTTTTGGATATTTTCTATACTTGTCAATAAATGAATTAGTAATATTAACTGCTTCAGCCATATTATTATCATCATGAAAGCCATGATCTCCACCATTTATTAAAAATAACTCACTATTTTTGCATAACTTAGAAATCTTTATTGATGATTCACATGGTACATGAATATCTTTAGTGCCATGAACAAATAATAGTGGAATATCTTTTTTTTCTAGATGTTTATATGTTAAATAATTTCTCTCATCTTTAAAATATTCATAACTTAACTTTTTGCCACTTTCCATTACATAATATCCTTGTTTTTTAGCAACTAATTCTTTCTTACCAGGAAAATTTATTAATCCTTTTATTCCCATTCTTCCATAATCTAAAGCTGGATACCATAAAATAATATTATTAACACCATACTTTTTATCATCTATTAAAGAAACAATTCTGCCACCCATAGAACAACCAATTAATGAGATATTTTTATAACCATATCTTTCTTTTAACATTAAAATTGTGTCTTCTAAATTTTTCACCATATTAGTTACTGTATAATCCGATAATTCACCTTGAGAATCACCACAATAAACAAAATCAAATCTAAAAGTATTTAAATCATTTTTATTAAATTCTTCTGAAATCCTAACTGTGGGTCTCGAATCTTTATGACTTAATCTAGCATGACATATAATAACCACTTCATCATTATCATTTACCTTACTTAAAATTCCATTTAGTTCATTCCCATTACTTAAATATTTAACATTTTCCATAAGTCACCTCCTGTATTCTATAAATTATTATAACATATTTTTATTAATCATTATTTATTTAACAATATTTTTACATTTTTATATTAAAATCATCATCTTGTTCTTTTTCATATTCAATTTTCACTTTTTTAACAATAGGTTTCATGTGTATTTTATTATAATCATTAGTTGATAAGAAATCTTTGTTTTTCAAATCATCTACAATGTCATTATTAATATCTTTGTCTTTATTACCAAATAATCCTGATACTTTATTTCTTAAATAATTTACTAATTTATCAAATCTTTCTTTCCATTGTCTTAACTTATCTTCAAGTACAAAATTTTACTTTTCTAACATAATATTCACTCAACCTTTCTCAAATAGCATAAAAAAACTAACTATTTCTAGTTAGTAAATCTATTACTACTTGAACTAAAAGTTCAAGCTTCACATCATACTGGTGCGGGTAACAGGACTTGAACCTGCACGAATCACTCCACTAGATCCTAAGTCTAGCGCGTCTGCCAATTCCGCCATACCCGCAAATAAAAAAAATGGTGGATCTTGTAGGACTCGAACCTACGACCGCCCGGTTATGAGCCG
>CALYOH010000115.1 GCA_945228905.1 uncultured Caryophanales bacterium | reverse complement strand
AAGTCAAACAATTGCTGATCATTTAAAGAAACGTAATAGTGTTGTTGTTAATTTAAAGAGAGTTACTAGTGAACAAGCTAAAAGAATTATTGATTTTTTAACTGGATGCATTTATGCTATTGGTGGAGATTTACAAAAATTAGGTAACGGAATTTATTTATGTACTCCAAAAAATGTTTCAGTACAAGGTAAAATGAGTGAAAATGAAAAAGTTAAAAAAGTAGAGGATGAAATAGATTTTTAATTAATAGGGATGTGATTATATGGAAAAGTTTAGCACATCAAAAGATGGTTATAATAAAGAAGAAGTTAATAAATTTGTAAATGATGTTGTAACTGAAGTTGAGTCTATGCTTAATAAAATGAAACAAAAAGATAAGGAGATTAGTGAACTTACAAAATCTCTTGAAAAATATGATAATTTAGAACTTGTATTAAATAAGACAATATTAATGGCTGAGGATTCTTCTAATCAAATGAAGAAGCTAGCTAAGGAAGAAGCAGATAATTTAATTAATGATGCTAAAAAGAATGCTTCTCGTATAGTTAATGAAGCATTAATGCAAGCAGAAAAGACTGAACTTGAAAGTATAAGATTAAAAAGAAATATTATTACTTTTAAAAAGAAACTTAAAGTATTATTAGAACAACAAGTTGATTTAGCTGATGAAATTGATAAAATAGATTTAGATGATAATTAACCTTTTTAAAGGTTTTTTCTTTTGGTTAAGCATATAATTAATTGGTGATGTTTTTGTTAAGTTATATACTATTTTTATTAAAGGGGTGTGTTTTATTTACTGGTTCTTATTCGGTTAATGTATTTCCGAGTACTTTAAATAAGAAAGATGAAGAAAAGTATTTAAATCAAATGGCAATGGGAGATAAAGATGCTAGGAGTAAATTAATTGAGCATAATTTAAGATTGGTTGCCCATATTGTTAAAAAATATGAAAATTCTTCATATGATCCTGATGATTTAATATCAATAGGCACTATTGGACTAGTTAAGGGGATTGATTCTTATAAAATGAATAAGAAAGTTAAGTTAACTACTTATGCGGCTAGATGTATTGAAAATGAAATATTAATGCATTTGAGAAGTAATAAAAAACATTTAAATAATGTATCTTTAAATGATTCTTTGGGATATGATAAAGATGGTAATGAGATTAATTTAATAGATGTTATTAAAATGGAAAATAAGGATATAACAGAGGAAATTAATACTAAAGATAATGTAGAATTATTATATAAATATATTAATAAATTAACTAAGAGAGAAAAAGAAATAATAATTAGAAGATATGGTTTATTTAACAATAAAGAAATGACTCAAAAAGAAATTGCTAAAGAAATGATGATATCTAGAAGTTATGTATCTAGAATTGAAAAAAGAGCTATTAGTAAAATATTGAAAGAATTTATTAAGAGTAATAAAACTTTATGATTATTGTGTTTTGATTACGAAAATGGGGACAAAACTGAAAAAATTCGTAATGGGGGATATATGAATATAAATAGAGATTATTATTTAAACCATTTATTTTGTCTTGAACAAGTTTTATTGCATATGATTTATTATGCATATCTATTAATTATATGGTGACATTTTAAAAATGGATTAACAATGGTTAAAAAAATAATGTTAAACATTAGTTAAAATGTCACCGATTTATAATATTGATAACAAACAAAGGTAAACTTTGTTTGGATAGAACATTGTAATCGATGAAATCTAAAAAGCAAGGGTATTATGAACTCACTTTGTTCGCCCTTGCTTTTAATCTTTCATCTCTTTCTCTTAAAACTTGTTCAAGTTGTTTTTGATTATCTATTCTCATTTGTTCTCTTTTAATTTGATCTTGTCTATGACCTTCTATTTGTTTAGCTTCATAAAAATTATTATAATATTTAATTCTTACTACTTTTGTTAATACGTTTTCAAATACTTTTATTTCAGTACCCTTATAAATTTGCTTAATAGAATTATCTTTATCTAATACTTGATAGTAATTATTATTCCAAGAAATCATATTACCATTAAGGATGGTTCTTGTATCTCTAATACATAAAATGTTTGATAAATCTATATTATCTAAAGGAACAAAAGCAGTATCTTTTTCTTTAGGCTCATAAGCATATTTTTGATTAAGATAATTACAATAATAATCATTGAAAAAGATATTTAATTCATCAATAGATTTAATGTTATATCTTTTAATATCATTGGTTAATCTGTTTTGAATAGTATTATTCCATTTTTCCACTTTACCTTTAGCTTGAGGAGTATTAGCCGCGATTATATTGATACCTAAATCTTCACACATATGACCAAAGTTAGTTAAATTGCCATCTTTAGGACTAATAAGTATAGTATGTTTATCACAATAGATATTTTCAGGAATACCATATTTAGTAACTAATATTTTAAGCATATGAACATAACCCTCTAAACATTCGGTAGGCATAAACCAACCACATAATGCTTCACCAGTGGCATCATCAATAGCCAAGTGTAGTGAAGATTTCTTACCATTTTGAAACCAATCATGAGGAGTTCCATCAATCATAATAAGTATTCCTCTTTGAGGAGAAGGTTCTCTTAATGGATGAGTTTCATATTCTTTATTAAAACATTTATGTTTGATAGGTTTAATCCAAAGAAATTTTTCATATAAAGATTCATAAAAGGAATAACTTCTAACTTTAAGATTATTCTCTTTAACTACATTTTCCATTTCTGGATTCCAAATAACATCTTCATGATAAATATCTTGAAACTGTGATATACTAATAACTGGATATTTATTCTTAAAGTTCTTAATAAATTCAATTTCTTTGGGTGAAGGCGAATTATTAGAAGGTTTATTAGTTAAACCGTGAACTAATATAGAATCAATATCCTTTTTATTTAGTTCCTGCGATAATCT
The DNA here is from genome assembly GCA_945228905.1 of uncultured Caryophanales bacterium. Lineage (GTDB taxonomy): Bacteria > Bacillota_I > Bacilli_A > RF39 > UBA660 > UBA3789. The sequence continues at coordinate 208 of CALYOH010000115.1, read as the reverse complement.
AATTAAATGTCTTTTAGTAAATCCGGTAAGAGAACTAATTTGAGAATAGGAATAATTATTTAAACCACTTACTTTATCTTGAATAAGTTTTAATGCATATTCTTTATTATGCATATAAAAATATCTCCTTTCCAAAGAGATATTATATATTATTAATGGTGACATTTCTATTAATGATATGGTGACATTTTAAAAAAGGATTAACAAT
>CALYOH010000114.1 GCA_945228905.1 uncultured Caryophanales bacterium | reverse complement strand
ATCAGTGAATTTTTATAAGGAGAAGGAAATGAAATATAAAAATATTGTTAAAGGAAAATTTTTAGAAAGACCAAATAGATTTATATCTTATTGCGAAATAGATAATAATATAGAAAAAGTACATGTTAAAAACACTGGAAAATGTAAAGAGTTATTAATACCTAATTGCGTAGTGTATCTAGAAGAAAGTGATAATCCAAATAGAAAGACAAAGTACTCTTTAATATCTGTTCAAAAGAATGACAGATTGATTAATATGGATTCACAAGTACCAAATAAAGTTGTATATGAAGGGTTAATAAATAATAAGATAGTATTGCCAGGACTTGATGAGGAAATTATACATATAAAACCAGAAAAAACATATGAAAATTCTAGATTTGATATATACCTAGAAACGGAGAATAAGAAAGTTTTTATAGAAGTAAAGGGTGTTACTCTAGAAGAAAATGATATAGTTATGTTTCCTGATGCAAAAACTGAAAGAGGCGTAAAACATATTAATGAGTTAATTAAAGCTTCAAAAGATGGATATTTATCATATATAATTTTTGTAGTGCAAATGAGTGATGTTAAATATTTTACACCTAATGATAAAATGCACAAAGAGTTAGGGGATGCACTTAGAAATGCTAAAAGTAATGGTGTTAACATATTAGCATATGATTGTAATGTAACTAGTGATACTATAGAAATTAAAGATGAAGTTAAAGTGATATTATAATTGAAAATATTTTGATAAAGGTTAAAAAATATAAAATAATAATGGTATAATATTCATAAAAGAATTAATAAGAAAGGACTAATAAATTATGACGAATAATTTAACTATGCAAGAATTATTAGAACAGCAAGAACAAGAATTTAATCAAGTTAAAGCTGGTCAAACTATAACAGGTAAAATATCTAAAATAACTAACGATGAAGTAGTTGTAGAATTAAACTACGGATTTGATGGAGTAATAAAAAATGAAGAATTAAACTTACCTAAAGGAAAATATGCTAGTGATGTATATAAAGTAGGGGATGAAATAACTGCTGTTATAACTAGAGTTTACCAAAAAGATGGAATAATAAACTTATCAAAATTACAATTAGATGAAAAAGCAGATTACTCAGATTTAGAAAAAGCTTTTAATGAGCATAGAATATTAACTGTTCAAGTAGAAAAAGCTATAGAAAGAGGAGTTTTTGCTAAGCACAACACACAAACTTTATTCATACCTATATCTCAATTAGATACTAAATTTGTTGAGAAGACAGATGATTACGTAGGTAAAAATTTAGAAGTATACATAAAAGAATTAGATGCAAAGAAAAATAGAATAGTTGCAACACATAGAGAAGTATTACAAGAACGTTTAGATAAAGAAAGAGAAGAAAGAAGAGCTAGAATAAAAGCTGAAAAAGAGGCTGAAAGAGCTAGAATAAAAGCTGAAAAGGAAGCTCATATAGCAAAGGTAAAGGCAGAAAAAGAAGAATTATTTAATTCTTTAGAAGTTGGTCAAAAAAGAGAAGGTAAGGTTACAAAATTAATGCCTTATGGAGCTTTTGTTGATATCGGAGGTATAGAAGGATTACTTCACTTAAATAACTTATCTTGGGAAAAAGTAGAATCTGTAGAAGATATGTTATCAGAAGGACAAGAAGTTCAAGTTTATGTACTTGATATAGATAAAGAAAATAAAAAGTTTGCATTAGCTTTAAAAGATATAAACAATGATCCTTGGGAACTAATAAAGCAAGATGTTCAGTTAGACGATATAGTAAGTGGAGAAGTTGTTAGAATAATAGAAAAAGGTGCAATAGTTAAAATAAGAGAAGGTGTAGATGCATTCTTACCTATATCTGAATTAAGTGAAGAAAGAGTTATAAAAGTTAGCAGTGTAGTTAATATAGGTGACACAGTTAATGCAATGGTAATAGAGTTTAAGCCTAAGAATAGAAGAATGGTTTTATCTATAAAAGAAGCGAATAGAGAGCCTGAAGAAGATTATTCTGAATACTTAGAAACAGAAGATTCTTTAGGTAGTTTAGGAGAATTATTTAAAGATAAGTTTAAAAATTTACAAAAATAATATAATAAGTACAAGGTATATTTAATATGTATCTTGTACTTAATTTATAGAGAAAGGACAGTTATATGAAAGCTTTAATTGATTTACACACGCATACACTTGTTAGTGGGCATGCATATAGTACTATTAAAGAGAATGTAGAAGCTGCAAAGTTAGCGGGTCTTAAATATATAGGTTTATCTGAACATGCTCCTAATATGCCAGCATCTCCTCATGCTTATTATTTCCAAAATGTTCATGTTATACCTAAGGAAATTGACGGAGTAAGAGTTATTCAAGGAATTGAAGCAAATATATTAGACTATGATGGTAATATAGATGTAACGCCAGATATGGTAGTTCATATGAATTATATGTTAGTTAGTTTACATCCACCTTGTATTACAGCAGGAACTAAAGAAGAAAATACAAATGCTGTAATCAAGGCCATGGACCATGAAAAAGTTAAGATAGTAGCTCATTTAGATGATAGTAGATATCCAGTAGACTATGAAAAGGTAGTAAAAGCAGCAAAAGAAAAAAAGATTGCTTTCGAAGTTAATAACTCATCATTAAAACCAAATACTTTTAGAGAAGGTGCTTGGGATAATGTTAAAGTACTACTTAAATATTGTAAAGAGTATGGGGTTAATATAATAATGGGTAGTGACGCTCATATATGTTATGATGTAGGTAACTTTGAATATGCAGAAAAAATAATAGAAGATAATGATTTTCCTAAGGAATTAGTTATAAATTATGATGAAAATAAAATATTAGAATTTTTAAATATAAAATAAAAAATAATTTATATATGATGATAAAAAATCTCCATTATTACAGTGATTAAAAGATAATCAAATGTAATGATGGAGATTTTTTTATAATTATATTAACAAAATAATATAATGTATTTTAAGATAAGTAAATTTTGTTATATTAAAGTATTTAACCAAAATGATTGATATAGAGAGATTTATTTCTGTTAATAATGTAGGAGAAGCAAGAGGTTTAAAATTTAGATATAGGTTTATATAAAAATTCTATTAGTTTATGTGAAGTGAAATTTTCTAATTATTGCTATAATATTT
>CALYOH010000113.1 GCA_945228905.1 uncultured Caryophanales bacterium | reverse complement strand
CCGAGATCTACACGCGTAAGATCGTCGGCAGCGTCAGCTGTTTATAAGAGACAGGCTTCAATTTCTTGTTGTTTCTTAAATAAGAAACCTATTTTCATTGTTCTAGATACTTTTTTCTTTTCATGTTTATTTTTCTTTAAAGCATCTAAATTTCCTTTATAAGTTGTTGTTTTATATTTTCTTTCTTCAGTACTAAATACTAAAGTAAATAACAATAAAGTTACAAATATTGTTCCAAGTACTTGAGGTTCTGATATAACATTTTTCCAAATACCAGCTTTAGGTAATACTTTAACTACTTTACCAACAATGTCTTTTTTATTAATACTATAATCATCAGATGTATTGGCATCACCTCTAGTAATATAATTATTACCAGATATTTGTACTAATCTATGTGTTATTAATTCTCCATTAGAAGTAAATGTAATAATATCATTTATTTGGACATTTTCTGTATTTTTAACAATAACATAATCATTTATTTCAATAGTACCTGACATTGAACCAGTTGCTACATTAAATATTGAATATCCTAATATAGTTGCATAGTTTTTTCTAAATAGATTTACTTGCATCCAAGCATCTATAGATAATAATAAAAATATTCCAACAATAATAGCAAGTACTCTGAATACAATTTTAAATATTCTACTAACTACTCTCATACTATGCTCCAATCTTTTGCTTAACTGTTACAGTAACTGGAACATTTAAACTATTATTTGCGTCACTTCCTAAAAGTGAATCAAATATACTTGATACAGCTTCAGGATCAGCACTTCCTAAATCCCAAACAATATCAGCTCTTAGTTTAATTGGTGTACCTAAATCATTTAATAATATAGAACCTACATATTTATCATCAGCATTTTTAGTTAATAAAGTATCAGGACTTCCTTGTTTAACTAAATAAACACCAACAATTCTAAATGTAGAATTATTACTATCAAATTCCATACCAGTTTTTTCTCTAACATATTCTTCAACTGCTTCGAAATTCATATATACTTCATAATCTACAGCAACCTTACAATCGCTTGCATCAATAATAATTCCTAATGATCCAGCTTTACCAGGTGCTATATATCCTTCTTCTACATCAATTTCATAACGAGAAGCATCTATATCATTCCAAGTAATATCAGAAATAGCATATTCTTTTAATTTATCATCTTCACCTTTAGTTGTTATATCAGTTCCATTAACTCTAACTAACCAATCAGCAATTGCTAAATTAGCATTTCCATCAACTTCACTTCTATATTTTGCTAAAGTATTTTGAATAGTTAAACACGCAAATAAAGCTACAAAAACAATAATTAAAATGAATACATTTTTCTTCATTGCATATACCACCTATTCTATGTTTAATTATAACATATATATCAAGTATTTTATATATTTTTACATAAGAAAAGACACATTTTTATGTGTCTTAATCTTTAATAATTAGATAACTATATACATCTCCGATTTCTTTATTACCATTGTATAAAGTAAATACTAATCTATAAGTACCTGTTGGTAAATCAGCAGTATTTTTTAACTTAAATGATAACTTATAATTACCCATTGAACTTGAGTTAATATGATTTATTAATGCATTCTTACTTATTGTCATCGTTGATGTATCAAATAAATTAACTGCATCTAGTTGAGATGTATCACTGAATGTTGTTGATGATAAATCAAAATAATCAGCCATATTAACATCATTATAAGAATAACTATTAACAGAAGTATAATCTCTTCTCATTAATGATACTTTAACATTTGGATTAGTATATGATCCAAAGTAATTTAGTGTTACTTCTACTTTATCAGTACCACCACTTGTTTTACCATCACTATAAATAATAACATCTTTATCATCATCTATTGTTGATAATAAACCATAGTTTTCATTTACTAAATTAACTCTAAAAGTATCAGTTGAATTTGTAATTGAATCACCTTGTTTAGCATATAAACCATCAGCAGATGCAAATGCTGTAACTCTAAATTCATATAATCCAGAAGTTAAATGTTCTGCATTGCTTAAATCAACTTTGATTTCTTTAATAATGTTAACAACATAGTCTGTTAATTTTAATCTAACAAATCCATTTGAACCTGGAGCATATCCAACACCATCAACATAGAATGTTGCACCAGCAAGTTCATCACCAGTTACAAGTGTTGCTTTTTCGTTTCCTTGTTCATCTTCAGTAATATGATATAAACCAATTCTTAAACCTAATCTATCTTGATAATAACTTGTATTTCTAACAACTAAATTACCTAATTCAGGATCAGTTATTGAACTTTCATGAACGGCAACATTAGCATTGAAATTAAATATATCATCTACATAAATAGTTGAATCTTCATCTGGTTCATTTTCTAAAGTAATATTAAATGATGCATCTGATGCATTAAATATACTATAATTCATATCTTTCATTGTTTCAGACATAGGATATGAGAATAAGTAACTATTACCATCTTTTGAAGCTCTTAATCCTAAATAGAATTCTTCACATTTTATTTGAGAAATTGGTTTAGTATGATCAGTTACATTTCCAAAGTCTACCATAAATATAAATTGCTCTATTGTAGATTGAACTGAACCATCTTGGATAACATATCTTTCTTGATTCTTTGATTCATCAAATGTATTATCTCCACTTGTTGAATCCATAGCAATAAACCAACTTAATGGATAACTATAGAATGTTGCAATTTCTTGATTATATTTTGTATCTTGTTTTGGTCCTAAAGGTTCATTACCTGTAACATTATAGTAATAATATTTAGGATCATTTGTAGATATATCTAACATTGTAATTCTTGTACCTGCAGGTAAAGCATAAGTTGTATATAACACATGATCAATATCATTAGTATCATAATCTATTCTCGCTTTTTGATATATATCTTTATCATAAGCATACATATTAAAATATGTTGAGAATTCAGATGTTGTTGTAATATTTGTCTTTGATGTTAAGAATGATTTGTAATGTTTACCTGGAGCTATAGATGATTCATAGTTATCATCTTTATAGTATGCAGTATCAAGATTAATATATAACTTAATAATATAATTAATAGGTGTTGTTGCATCTGATGTAAACGCATGTGCATTAATTGTAACAACTACAGTAC
>CALYOH010000112.1 GCA_945228905.1 uncultured Caryophanales bacterium | reverse complement strand
CGCGTAAGATCGTCGGCAGCGTCAGATGTGTATAAGAGACAGCATATACAGTTAACTTAGGCAATAATTTGAAATCTTGGAATACTACTCCAATCTTTCTTCTTAATTTATAAACATTACCATTTCTTAATCTAGCAACATTTATACCTCCAACCATAACTGAACCTCTGTTAGGTTTTTCTTCTCTATATAATAACTTTGTAAGTGTAGATTTACCTGACCCTGATTCACCTATAACAAAAACGAATTCACCTTTTTCTATAGATAAATTGACATCAGCTAAAGCACTAACACCATTGTTATAAACTTTATAAACATTGTTTAATTCAATAAATGCCATTAGATATCACCCTACTTATAATGAAATTATACCATATTATCAAGTCTAAATATAGGTATAGGCACTAATTTTTACAAATAAAAAGGTCTATTTACTAGACCTTTACTCTTCTTCTGTATATCCTAGTTCTTTAATATCAACACTTGAAATTGACTCGAATTTCTTTGATATTTTATCAGTTGTTGTATGAATATCTTTAACTTCAGTAGATACTGAATCAATAGATTTAGATAACTTATCCCATCTATCTTTATATCTTCTAAATTCAATACCTAATTTATTTAATTCTTCATGTATTACTTTAGTATATTTATCTCTTTCAATATTCTTTAATATCATACTTATTGTTGATAATGTAGACATTAATGTTGTTGGTCCACATATCCATACTTTCTTAGTATAAGCATATTTTAATAAATCTTCATGATATGCATTTAATTCAGCAAATACAGCTTCTGCAGGAATAAACATGATAGCTTGATCTGTTGTTTCACCTTCAATAATATATTTAGAAGCTATATCATCAATATGTTTTTTAACATCTGTTTTAAATAATTTAAATGCTTGTTCTCTAACAGATGCTTCTAATTTCTTATCTAACATTCTTTCATAGTTTTCTAATGGGAATTTAGAATCAATACAAATAGTTCCTAATGGTTCAGGTGCAAATATAATAGAATCTGCTATATTACCATTAGACATCTTATGTTGAATATCATATACTGTTCTCTTTTCTCCAAATACAGAAGTTAATATATAATTTAAGTTTACTTCACCGAATGTACCACGTGTTTTCTTATCAGTTAAGACAGATTGTAAATTAACTATATCTTTAGATAATTCATCTATATTCTTTTGAGCTTCATCAATCTTTGTAATACGTTCTAATACATCATTAAATGTTTTATTAGTCTTTTCAAAGTTCTTATCAATCTTTTCATTAACTTTATCATTTAACATGTTAATACGTTCTTCCATTAACTTATTAAGCTTTTCAAAATCTTCTTTTAATTCTTTTGCCATATCATATTTAAATACACTCATATTCTTAGTAAAACCAGTATTAGTATTACCTAATTCTTTATTGATATTAGCATAGAATTCTCCTAAGTTTTTAACAACACTTTCATTAATAGAACCTTGTTCTTTTATTAAATCTTGTTTTAATTCATTTAACTCTCTATTATTGTTATTTTTCTTAAATAAATTAATAATTAATAAAATAATACATACTATCAAAAGACCAATAATAATATAATCTAACATATAAACACCTCTAATCTACTTTTGCATATTTATTAACTAACTTACCTAATAAGTAAGCTATAACAACCATGATTAAAATTTTAACTAGATATATTGGATGAGTAAAACATTCAATCAAGTTTACTCCTACATATCCCCAAAAATAAACCATGAATGCTTTTCCAATAAACATAGAAATAACAAACTTTTTAAATGACATATCAGATAAACCAGCAGCAATATTAACTATAAAAGCTGGAGTAAATGGTACAGCTACTAACATAGCTAAACTAGATATACTCATTTCACCTATATACATCATCATATCATCTACTTTTTTATGATACTTCTTTTTCTTTAAATGTTTATGAATAAAATCTTTTAATTTCTTACATATAGTAAATGATAAAATACAACCCAACACAGTTGCTAACCAACATATTATAAATCCAACTATATTACCAAATGTTAAGAATACTAAAGTAATAAATAAACATAAAGGAAGACACGGCAAAATTGATTCAACTATTACTAATAATGAACCTAAAAATCCTCCCCAAAATCCTATACTTAATAGGAATGTTTGTAAATTATTACTTATTTCACTTAAACTTGCTAACATATATAATCACATATAATATTATATACTTAATTAATAATAAAAAAAAGGAAAATGATTAATTTTCCTTTCTATTCAAAGAAATCATCAAAGAACTCATCATCATCCTTAGATGGTTGAATAACTTGTGATTGAGTATCAACTTTAACATTATTAACACCTGTATCAACTTGTACTTGAGTTTGTATTGGTTTCTTTATTGTTGTGTTAATAACAACTGGTTGAGGTTGTTTATTTTCAATAACAGGTTGAACAACTTCATTACTAGTAACAACTTGTGTTGGTAATGGACTTGAAACAGGTTCAACTGGAGCTTCAAATGTTGATACATTAGATGCTTCATTAACATTAATTGAACTTGGTTTTTCAGTACTTGTGTTAATATTTGCTCCATTACTATTCATGAATGATTCAAATGTCATGTTAGTTGGATCAACTATACCAGTTAATTGAGGTTTCTTTGATTCTCCAATTGGTGTTGGATCAGTATCAAATACTGGTTTATCTGGTACAGCACCAATTGGATTAGAAATCATAACACTTGGTTTTTCTTCAACCTTTGGTTGTTCTACTGGAGGCATATTTGCTTCCTTAATAAGATCACTAAATTTGTTAATACCTGTATTATTTTCAGGCGGATTAGGAACTTCTTCATCCATGATTGGATCCATGAATGTTTTCTTTTCAACAAATGGTAGAGCTTCTTCTTTAGTATCCATTACCGGTTCTAAAGGATTTGTAGGAATAGCAGAACCAGGAGTTCCTCCAAGTTTTCTTGCTTGTTCCTCTTCTTCTCTTCTTTGTTCTTCTTCAAGTTCAGCAATCTTAGCATCTATTCTCTTAACTAAATCATCAATGTCAAAATTTGGTTTTGGCATAGATGGTTTATTTTCTTCCATCTTAGCTTTTTCAGCTTTTTCTTTATTTCTTTGAGCCATGAATTCTTC
>CALYOH010000111.1 GCA_945228905.1 uncultured Caryophanales bacterium | reverse complement strand
TGCTTGTATTGGAGAAAACTCTAAACAAAATAGAGTAGAAATAGTAGAAGCTATTCAATCTTTAGGTGTTAAAATTGATGCTGAAAAGAATGACTTCGGTGGAGAATTTAGAGAAATCTCAACTGATGATTCATCAATTCCTGTATATGTTGTTCCAACAAATGAAGAATTAATGATTGCATTAGATACATATGAAATTGTAAATAAATAATAAATAGTTAGGTTGTGGTATGTATGTTTAACAATATACATAAACAAATTTTAAAGAAAATCAAAGAGTATGATGAAATAGTTATCGCTAGACATGTTGGTCCAGATCCAGATGCTATTTCATCTGAAATTGCTCTTAGAGATATTATTAAACTAAACTTTCCTAATAAGAAAGTTTATGCTGTTGGTAATGAAGTTTCTCGATTTAGATATTTCGGCAGCTTAGATAAGATATCTTCATCAGAATTATCAAATAAAACTCTTATGATTATAGTAGATGTTCCAAGATGGGATAGAGTTGACTATATGAAAAAAGAAGGATTTGCATATACAATTAAAATAGATCATCATCCTTGTGAAGAAAAAGTATGTGATCTTGAATTGGTAGATGATACAGCAGCAAGTGCTACTCAATTAATTACAGAATTTGTATATGAAACTAAATTAAAAATAAATAAGAACATTGCAGAAAACTTATTTTCAGGTATTGTATCAGATTCGGATAGATTCTTATTATCATATACAACACCTAAAACACTAATGTTAGTTTCAAGATTATTAGATGATTATAAATTTGAACTTATGCCTTTATATAATAATCTATATGAAAGACCATTAGATGAAAGAAAGTTTGAATCATATATTATTAATAATATAGATATAACTGAAAATGGATTTGGATCTATAGTATTAGATAATAAAATATTTAAAATGTTTAATGTAGATTCAGCTACAGCATCTAATATGGTTAATGATTTTAATTTTATTAAAGAATTAAAGGTATGGGCTTTTGCTTCTTGGGATGAAAGAAATAACATTTTTAAAATCAACATCAGAAGTAGAGGAATTTGTATTAATGAAGTAGCAGAAAGATTTAATGGTGGAGGGCACAAATTTGCAAGTGGTGCCAGATTACAAACTTTAGAAGAAGTAAAAGAACTATTTAAAGCTTTAGATGAAGTATGCAAAGAGAATAAGTAATTATTCTCTTTTTTATGTTATAATATATTATAGGTGTTATCATGAACAATATGATAAGTATATATGAAGATGCTAGATACAAAATATTAGTGAGTAATTATTACTCTAATAAATTTGATACTAAAGTGTTATAATACATAAAGAGGTGAAAAGAATGCCAAAGACTTTAAAAGATATGAAAGTAGTATTTATGGGTACTCCAGAATTTTCAGTACCTATTTTAGAAAAATTAAATGAATTAACTGATGTAGTATTAGTAGTTTCTCAACCTGATAAAGAAGTAGGTAGAAAGAGAATATTAACTCCTAGTCCAGTTAAAGCTAAAGCTTTAGAATTAGGATTAGAAGTATATACTCCTAATAAAATAAAACAAGAATATGAGTATGTATTAAATCAACATCCAGATGTTATTATTACTGCTGCATATGGTCAAATAGTACCTAAGCAAATGATTGATTATCCATCATATGGATGTATAAATGTTCATGGTTCTATATTACCTAAATATCGTGGTGCATCTCCAATTCAATCAGCTATCATGAATGGTGATGAAACAACAGGTATTACTTTAATGTATATGGAAGAAACAATGGATACAGGTGCTATTATTCAAGCAAAAGAAATAGCTATTGAAGAAAATGATACATATGGTACTTTAAATATGAAACTATCTGAATTAGCAGTAAGTATATTAGAAAAAGAATTACCAAAAATATTAGAAGGTGAAAATTTTGATATACCACAAAGAGATGAAGATGCTACATACTGTACTAAAATATCAAGAGAAGATGAAAGATTAGATTTCAATGATACAGCTAAACACTTACATGATAAAGTAAGAGCTTTAAATCCATCTCCACTTGCAAATATCATGATTAATGGAGAAGAATGGAAAGTATTAGAAACTAAGATTGGAGAATCTTCTAAAGGGGAAATTGGTTTAATATCAGAAGTTAACAAGGATTCATTTGGAATTAATACATCTGATAATGTTTTACTTATTACAAAAGTAAAAAGACCAGGAAAAAATGAAATGCTTGTTAAAGATCTATTTAATGGTTATAATAAAGATAGTTTATTAAATATTAAAGTAGGTGACTAATATGGCTAATAAAAAGAAAAAAGATGATAAAAATTTCTTTGAAGATATTAATAAAAAAAGAAAAGAAGTACCTGGATATAATTCTTTAATTAAAGTAATTATTGGTTTTTCTGTTATATTAATAATTCTTGTTTTAAATTACTTTGTTGCACCACCTATAACAATAGTTAAGAAAAATGAAATAACTATTCCGGAAGGAGCAGTTACATATAAATCTTTATTAGATGAAAAGAAATTAGATAATACATCTTATAAAATTGATGTTGAAATAGATGGTATTAAGTCTAGAGTAGATGGAACTATTAAGGGTGAAAATATTGAAGGTGTAATTGAAAGTGTTGAATCTACTGATAAATTTATTATTAAACAAGATCAATTCTTTATTATTAAATTTGATGAAGAAATATTAACTAATACTTCATATAATTTAAGTGTTATTAATGTACCTAAATTGATTGAATTATTAGAAAGTAATAAGTCACTTAAAACTATAGATAATAATGTTATTAATTATAAATATAATTTAACAATTAATAACATAGCTTATGAAATAAATACTAAAGTAGAAAATAAAGCAATTACTTCGATTGAAGTAATTAATGAAAATAGCAAATATACTATTGTATTTAAATAGTTAATTTGTTATAATCTTTGTAACAAGAGAAGTGGGCAGAAATGCCTACTTGTTTTATTGTTAGGAGGAAATATGGATAGTATTCTTGCAAAAATTAAAGAAAGTATTGAAGCACCTTTGAAAGAAATGGATATTTTTGTTGATTCTGTTACATGGGAATTAGAAAATAACTATTATTACTTAAAGATCGTATTAGATAAGGTTAATGGTATAGATTTAGATACTATAGTAG
>CALYOH010000110.1 GCA_945228905.1 uncultured Caryophanales bacterium | reverse complement strand
ACAGTAATATAGTTATGCTATAATATATTGGATATTGGAGGTTACTATGAGAATTTTGATAATAGATGATAGTGAATATAAGTATAAACAAATAAAAGGTTCATTAGATAGAGTATGTGGTCCATGGATTTCATGGGAAAAATCTAGAAATAGTGGATTAGCATCAATTATGAAACATAATATTAATAAGGATTTTAAACCATATGATATGGTAATAGTTGATAATATTATGCCATTATTCGATAATGAAAGAGAATTAGAACCATTTGCTAGTGATATTGTTAATGAAATAAGAAGATTAGGTTTAGAAGATTTAATAGTTGTAGTATGTAGTGCAGATGAAATAGAAGAGTGTGATTATAACTATAAAATTAAATATGATTCAAGTGTTTCTTTAGATGAAAATTTTAAAACTATATTTTCAGATATTGCAGCATATAATATGATACAAGAAGAACTTACAAAAAAAAGTATTGATGTTAGTAGAAAGAAAAATATAGAGATAATATATCCAACTAAATCCGAAATAGATTATACAGGTGTAGTTGGTAAAGCAAGATTAATACATAGAACAGAAATTGTAGATTCATGTTCTAGTTATGATCCTTTAGGACTATGCAATATATTAGAATGTTTATATTGTGAAAATTGTGCTTACAGTATTGAATTAGAATCAGGTAATGGTATTATTAAAAGTGATAAAAAAATAGAAGAATATTCAAAAGAACACCCTAGTGGTATGACTGATGAAGAACATGAAATATTATTTTATGATAAAGTACCATCAGAAGAAGAATTATTTCAATATTTATTTGAAGAAGAATCAAAATATAAAATTATAAGAAAAAATGATAATGTTATAATGGTTGATACAACAAAACAAATTGAAGAAAAAGGACCAGTTAAGAAATTAGTACCTAATAATAAAATATAAGAAGAAGTGTATACTTCTTTTTATTATTGTATTAAATATCATTAATGTAATTTTATTATGATATAATGATAATAGGTGATGATTATGAAAAAAATAATTACTTTATTTATAATTTTAAGTATGTTTATTAATATAAACACTACTTATGCTGCTCAAATTAATTCTTGGAAATTTAAAACAGATGTTAATGAAAATGGTGAAGCCGATGTTGGTGATGAATTTTGTGTTGCTGAAGAATGCTTTAGAGTAGTATCTAATGATGGAAAAAAAGTAGTATTATTTGCTAATTATAATTTAAATGTTGGTAATGTGTGTACTGATTGGAATAGTTGTGCTCCAATAGAAAATCCTACTGGTATTCAAGATGTTAATTCAAAGGGTAGATTCTATGATAAAGAAACTAATAGTGATGTATTTCCAATAGTAGGAGTAACTGCTTTTTCTAGTACTTACTATTGGTTAGATAGTTATGGTTTATACAAAGAACCATATGGTTCAGGACGTGATACTATTGAACCTGTTTTTGATAAAAATAGTTATTTATATGAATATGTTCAAAATTATAAGGCATACTTAGAAAGCTAAGGGGCTCAATTTAGTGTTATTAGACTTTTATATCGTGAAGAGTTGTTTAAGGTAACTGAATGCACAAAGAGTGAGTATGGTGTTATTCGATGTTATGGTGATTCAACTTATTCTCCATTCCCTGATTGGATATTAACAGGAAGCTTCTGGATGGGAGATGTAATTGAACCTAATAAAACCGGTGGGAGAAAAGTAGTATCATTAAACTGTAATGGATATACTCCATATTTCTATGCAGATTATTATGATTTATATAATCAACTAGGTGTAAGACCTGCATTAGAAGTTGAATTAGATAAATTAATTCCACCTATTGTTACAGAAGAAACAACAAAACCAACAGTAACAAAAGATATAGAAGAAACTACTCAACCAGTTAAAAATCCGAATACTGGTGTAAGAAATTATGCAATAGTAGGTATTTTAATTTGTATAATCTGTGCTGTTTGTTTATTTGCTATAAGAAGAAAAAGTATTTTTAAATATAAAGATTAAATTATAAATCAATTGTATTATATGCATATTTGATAGCAGAAAGCACCATTTAATATTACATATATTATGTTAAGTATGTTTATTATCATGGTTACAATGCTTACTTTTATAGGTGATATATATAAATCTAAAAGCATTATAAAATTTAATGTTTATATTATAAATACTTACTATATATGTATATTTTGTATCTTGGTTTTTGAATAATATTTTTAAAAACTAAGAAGATGAATAATTTTAGTTTTATGTTATTGAGTGTAAAATACATGTAAATCAAATGTGTAAATAAATTATAATACAATATAAATATATGTTAATAAGAAGAAATAATGATATAGTTATAATAGGGTGTTATAATATGGTAGATATAGTTGAACATTTTAAACGTAAATTTGATAAAAATTATATACTTACATCATCATCTCCAATAAGCTTTAGATCTGATCGTGAATTAATAAATAAATCAATTAAAAGTTTATTTGATCAAGGAGTTGTTAATACTGAATCTTTATCTGAATTATTATCTTTAATTGATGAGAAAATAATTTTAGAAAATCTAAATAATTTAAATTCAACTGATAATATTTTTTCTATAATAAAGCCATATGATTTATTGCAAATAGATTTACCTGAAATATTTTATAAAAGTGAAGCAATACCTTTATGGGTAAAAATAATTAATAATTCAGAATATTGTGCTACAGAGACTATGAAAAAAATTCCAGATGAAATAAAATATGATAAAGATATTATAAATGCTTTTTATAAACAAAGACTTGATTCTTTTATACAATCTGGTAATTTAAATTATTTTTATAATTCTTTATATTTAGATGAATCAAAGGTTGATTCAAAAATTATTAGCAATTATAAATTACCTATTATAGAAAATCTATTAAAGAATAAAATAAGTATTGATAAGGAAATACTAAATAGTCAATTTTTTACAGATAATTTTAAATCAATAATGAACATATTTAAAGAATTGAATTATACAACAGCAGACATGGTAAACATAATTAAAGTTAATCCTAACTATAAAGAACTATTAGGAAATACATCTATATATTTTAAATTACTAAATGATAGAAATGCCTATAAGAATTTAGAAAAAGAATCCATGCCTTTGGATGTTTTAGATGAATT
>CALYOH010000109.1 GCA_945228905.1 uncultured Caryophanales bacterium | reverse complement strand
ATGTTATTTTGGGCATTTATTTTTGGAATACTTGGAGCAAGATTATATTATGTTATATTTAATTTTCAAGAATACATAAAAGATCCAATTGAAATAATAAAGATTTGGAATGGCGGTTTAGCAATCCATGGTGGATTACTAGCAGGAGTCTTAACATGTTATTTATATTGCAAACGTTATAATGTTAGACCATTAAGAATGTGTGATATAGTTGCTGTTCCTGTTTTACTTGGACAAGCTATTGGTAGATGGGGAAACTTCTTTAATCAAGAAGCACATGGTGCAGCTACAACAGTTGCTAAGTTACAAAGTTTATTAGTTCCTCAACCAGTTATAAATGGAATGCAAATAGATGGAGTATATTATTTTCCAACATTTTGGTTTGAATCAATTGTATGTTTAATAGCTTTTATAATATTGTGTATTATAAGAAGAGGTAAATATACAAAAGTTGGATCTATGACTGCATCTTATCTAATGATATATGGAGCATTAAGATTCTTTATTGAAATGCAAAGAACAGATGCACTTATGATAGCTGGATTCAGAATGGCTCAAATAGTATCAGTAGTAATGTTTATTGTAGGTTTAGTACTAATGATGTATATAAGTAGAAAACCAAAATTTGATGATTTATATAATGACAAATCAAATATAGATGAAATAAGATTTTAGGAGGATGAAAAATGAAAAATGTTAATGAAATGTCACTTGAACAAAAGTTAATGGAATTACAACAATGTTTTGCTAAAGCAAAAGTAGGAGTTGATTATCCTGGTTCAGTTGAATTTGAATTCTTAATGAATTGCAAATTTGGTGATTCAAGAGATGAAAAGTTAGCTTACATTGGGAACTTACTTAACAATGCTCAATCATTAATTAAACGTGGTGCTGATTTAGGTGATTTAGAAGCTAGATTAGCAGATGTACTTGTTATGTTCCCTGGATATACTAAAGAAGTAAATCAAGGATTAGGAAGATAGTTAAAAACTATCTTTTTTTATTAATATGTGTTAAAATCTAAATCGGTGAGGGATATGAATAACCTAGTAATAGCTTACCTAGGTGATGCTGTATATGAATTATATATAAGAAATTATCTTATTAATAAAGGCATTGCCAAAGTAAAAGAATTACAACAAGAATCTATTAAATATGTATCAGCTAACGCTCAAAGAAGAATAGTTGAAAAGTTAATAGATTTAAACATTCTAACTGAAGAAGAATTAGATGTATTTAATCGAGGAAGAAATGCTTCTTCACATAGAAGTAAATCAACAGATATTATTACATATAAGAAAGCTACAGGTTTTGAATGTGTAATTGGTTATTTATATAATAAAGATAAAGAAAGATGTAATTATTTATTAGATTACATAGTAGGTAATAATTTATGAGAGTATGTGGAAAGAATGTTTTTAATGAAACAGATATTAAAACAATAAGAAGAGTACTTATATCTAAAAACTTTCATGATCAAGAAATCATGCAAAAGATTAGAGATAACAAAATTAAATTTATTGAAACTGATCAAAGAGATTTAGATAGAATGTTACCTCACAATCAAGGAATAGTATTTGATATAAATGACTATGAATACTATGAATTATCATCAATAGGTGCAGATGAAAATACAGTAGTAATATTAGATCATTTGGAAGACCCTCACAACTTTGGAGCAATAATTAGAACTTGTGAAGCACGTGGTATTAAAACAATTATTATTCCAAAAGATAGAAGTGTTGTAGTAAATGAAACAGTAATCAAAACATCAACAGGTGCTATATCAAGAGTTAAAATTGTACAGGTAGCTAATTTAGTTAATGCAATTAATAAACTTAAAGATATGGGTTACTTTGTATATGCTGCTGAAGCTGGTGGAGAAGATTATAGAAGTGTTTCATATGCAGATAAAGTAGTATTAGTTATAGGTAGTGAAGGATTTGGAGTATCTAGACTAGTAAAAGAAAACTCAGATGTTATTATTAGTATTCCAATGAAGGGAGAAGTAAACAGTTTAAACGCAAGTGTTGCTGCTGCAATTCTTATATATGGAATAGGAGAATAATATATGAAAGAATTTCAAGATAATGAATTAATTAACTTAGTAAGTGAGAAGAATGAAGATGCTAGTAATTTATTATATGAAAAATATAATTATATAGTAGATATAATAGTTAATAAATATAAAAAGGGTGCCTATTATTTTTCAATTGACTTAAATGAATTAAGACAAGAAGCTATGGTTGGTTTTTCAGATGCATTAGTATCATTTGATCAAGACAGTAATGCATCACTTAAAACATTTATTACCTTATGTGTTGAAAGAAGAGTAAGAAATTATATTAGAAACTCAGATACATTAAAAGATAAAATGTTAAGAGAAGCATATTCTTTAGATACACCAATAAGTGATGAAGGAACAACATTAGTTGAAGCAATACCATCAAAAGTATCTAGTCCAGAAGATAAAATGGTAGAAGAAGAATCTATTAAAGAATTAAGAAATAAAGTAGATAGATTATTAAGTTCAATTGAAAAAGATGTATTCGAATTAATGGTAAATGATTTTACTGAAGATAATATAGCTGAAATATTAAATATGAGTAAGAAACAAGTATATAATACAGTAGCTAGAATTCGTATGAAATTAAAAGACGTAAAAATTTAAAAAAAAGTTGAAACCAACGCTTTTGTGTGCTATATTATGTTTGTACACGAAAGTGTTTTTTTTATACAATAATTTATAGAGGGTGGAAATATGGCTAAAAAAGTAAAAGCTACTGAAGAAGAAGTAGTAAATAACGAGAAAAAAGTTTCTAATAGACAAAAAAAAGAAGCTGTTAAAGTTGCTCGTAAAAAAGAAAAAGAAGCAAATATTAAATTAAGAAAAGAATATGAAGAAAAGATTGATAAGAAATTAAAAGATTTAAAAGAATTAAAGAAAAATAAAGCTTCTAAAGAAGAAATTAAATCTGCAAAAAAAGAAATTAGTACATTAAAGAAAGAAAGAAGTAATGTTGGTAAAAAGAAAAATGCATCTTTCTTAGGCGATTGTGTAGAAGAATTAAAACTTGTTAGATGGCCTAGCAAGAAGGAAGTTATAAAGTATACAATATCTACAATAGTATTTGTTGTATTCTTTGCATTATTTTTCGAATTAATAGATGTATTATTTGCATTAATAAAAGG
>CALYOH010000108.1 GCA_945228905.1 uncultured Caryophanales bacterium | reverse complement strand
AGTAGGAGGACTATCATGAGTACATTTTATACAAAAGATGAATTGATACAATTATATGGTAAGACTTATGCAACATTGCTTGATGATAGTCTTATTCCAAAAAAAGCATCCACATATGATGAATATATGGATAATATGATTGATATAAATACACCAAAGGGAATTATTCAAATACCAATTCTATTAATAAAAGATATTTTATCTAATCAGGATTTATATAAATTTTTAATTAATAATCTTGATAATATGGATGGATATCCAATTAAATTAAAAAAATTAGAAGATGGAAAAGTAATAGCAGTATATAAATTATCTAGAGCAGATTTAGTATTTGCTTTAAGAACAATGAATACTAATATATTAGATATACAAGAACAAATAAATATTATATCGATAGTTAATCTATCTACAAATAAATCATGTGATTTAAAATATAATAATTTTATACATAAATCACTTATAGATGGTTCAGTTTATTCAATGGATGCAAAAACTCTTTTGAATATATTAACTGAAAGTGAAGATGAATTTGAAATATTCTTATCTCCAGAGTGTAAGTCTAAATATGAAAAGAAATATATATTCTATATGTTAAGAGACTTTATTGAAAGAGAAAGAATATTTGATAAATATATTTTTAAAGATTCAGTTTATAAAAGATATAATAAAATAATTAATCATGAATATATTGATTTTGAATCATTAAATAGAAATCAAAAAACAGATGACTATGATAACAATGGAGAATCTATTGTCGAAAATATACATTTAGATGATGACTTCTTTAAAGAAATAATGAAGTATTCTAAAAAAACTTATAGTCCATTAGAAAAAGCTATACATGCATATTTAAGAATGTGTGAAATACTTACATATGATGAAAGTGCATTAATTAATTCAAACATTTCTATAGACGAAAGAATTGATCATGAACATTTAGCATCTATAAATACAACTAATAATATTGTTGTTTGTTATGAATTTGCATTTATATATGCATATATTCTTAATAAACTAGGCATTAATTATACAATGAATGCTAAATCATTTATGAATACACCTGGATATGCATATGTAGAATTTAAAGTACAAGAGTATTTGATAAAAGCTGATGCATTACATAATATATTAAATTCTGATCTTACAAATATGAAAGTAGGAGATAGAATCAATGGTTTAACATGTACAAATGAAAATATTACTACTCAAAGAAAATTCAATCAATTAGCAGATAAAGTAAGATTAAATATAATTAAAAGAAAAGAAATAGTAGAAACATATGATAGAAGTATAGATAAGATAAAAGAAAATATATCTACATCAAATTTATCAAAGAAAGATAAAATAAAATTCTTACTAAAGATTATTACAAGAGCTAATGTACAAGGAGTAGATAAGCTAGTATATCAAAGAAAGATATTTGATAGTATATTTAGTGAAGATGAAAATGTTAATATTTCATTTGTTTCAAATGGATATAAACCATTTACTATAGTAAGTACAAATGAAAATAATTATTATAAATATTATGTTGTTAATGAAGATGAAGTATCTCCATTGAGATTTATATCTAAGAATGAATTAGAATATAATCTAACAGCTGGTATATATAAACTGTTAGATGGAAAAAGAATTCCTGGTATTCTAGAAGAAAAAGGTGTATTATATGCTAAATAAATTAAGAAAAAAGGCAAGTAAATTAGCTTTGAATGATTCTAAATATGAAAAAATAGTTAGTATATTAGAAGATGAAAATTCATTTATAAAAATGGATGTTAATATGGCTATAGCTATTTTATTAGATTTAGGATATGATTCACATGAAGCTATGAAGTTATATATAGAATTAACTTCTAGAAAGTAGGAAATATGGAATATCCACAAATAGTAAGAGATGTAGTTGATTTTACTTCAGATACTGAAGTATGTAATATAGGTTATCATGAAGGAAAATTATCAGATGGAAGACCTTATAGAGTTGAAGTATGGTCTGCATTTGAAGTTGAAACAGCAACTATATTTATATCAACACAAGATATAGAAAATAAAGATGTTAAATATTTAAAGAAATTAATACAAGATAATAAAATAATAGATATATTTGATGATAGAATAGATGTTACTAGAACAGTAGATTATGAAGATAATGAATTCTATTCTATAAATATACCTCTTATTGATCATGATGAAGAGATTAACACTTTATTAGTAAACTTAAAAGATTATTATGAAGAATAGGATAAAATCCTATTCTTTTTTGTTATAATTATTATAGTAAAGTGGGTGATTCTATGGAATTTAGAGATGTTCTTAAAAAGTTAGATTCAAAAGATATTCTAATTTTAGGAAAAAAGATAAGAGCTTATTTGGAATAGACATCAATGATTATCCCTCAATTATTGTTACAGGAGAAACAGGAGCAGGTAAATCTGTTTTCTTAGATCAAATTATATGTGAACTTATAAGTACACATACATCTTTAGAAATGGGATTAGTTCTTGTTGATACAACTGGAGTTGAATTAAATAAATATGCTGATTCAAGATATGCATACTTCTCATCTATTGGAGATGATAGAAAAGGCTTAGTATGTATTGCTAAAGTAATTAGAGAAATATTAAGAAGAAAAACACTTTTTGAAAATGAAAGAGTTATTAATATTCATGATTACAATGAAAAAGTATCTTCAAAATTACCACTTTTAGTATTAGCTATAGATGATAATTCATCTATGTTACAAGATAATGATACTAGAAAAATGATTAAGAATATAATTAATGAAATACAAGGTTTAGGTATCTTATTTATATTAATAGAAAATGATGTTAACAATGATTTTTTTAAGAAGGATGATAACTTAGATTCAAGTGTATTAATAACATTTGATCAAGCTAATGCATATCAATCAGAAAATGTTAATATCCCAGATGCTGATAACTTGAATATAGGTAAATTCCTAGTTAGAATTGAAGGTCAAGTTGAAGAATATGAGGACTTCAAATTTGATGATAATATAATCGATGAAATATTAGAAACAAAATAAAAAAATACACCTTAAAAAGTGTATTTTTTTTTATGCCTGTGATATAATCAATTTATAAATGATAGAAGGTGAGAACATGAATGGTATTGATGTAGTTAAACAAGCGATAGCTATGATGTCTCTTATACACATCTGACGCTGCCGACGATCTTACGCGTG
>CALYOH010000107.1 GCA_945228905.1 uncultured Caryophanales bacterium | reverse complement strand
AGTGGAGAATTACAGCTTTTAAGCAAAGAAGATTATATTGATTTAATATGTAAGGCGATAGCTATGATACCAGAAGAGATGGTGGTTCATAGACTGACAGGTGATGCTCCAAGACAAAGTTTAATTGGACCGATGTGGAGTTTGAAAAAGTGGGAAGTATTAAATGACATTGATAAGGCACTTGTAGATAATAATATTTGGCAAGGAAAAGATTTTAAATAAAGAAGGCTTTATTAATTTATATTATGTTAAGGAAAGATGTTGTAGCGACTGTGTAAATAATTTTTGTAACAGTCGCTTTTTTATTTATAATAATATTAAGAAAATACTTACTTTCTAATGATGGTAGGTATAAGTTCTACTAATTAAAATCAAAGATTTAAAGTCTTATTTATGGAACAAACAGATTGAACAATAAGTCTAATAGGTGAAGGGAGCGAAGAATTTGGAGGCTTCAGTAGAGAATATTAGTAAAGATGAATTAATAATGGAAGTAAAAAGGGCAAAGCGTGGAGATAAAGAAGCTTTTTGTAATTTAATTAGATTAAATAAAGTTGCAGTATATAGAGTTGCAAAAGCTATATTAAATAAAGAAGAAGATATAGAAGATGCAGTTAGTGAATCTATATTAAAGGCTTATAAAAACATACAAACCTTAAAGGATGAAGCATTTTTCAAAACATGGTTAATAAGAATAGTTATAAATGAAAGTAATAATTTATATAAAAAAAGATCTAAGGAAATAGCTGTAGATAAAGATCACTTTAAAAACATAAAGGTTAATGATAATTATAAAGATTTGTCTTTATATAATGCAATTAATTCTTTAGATGAGGATTTAAGAATTACTACAATATTATTTTATTTTGAGGATATGAAGTATAAGGATATAGCGAAAATTCTTAACGTTAAGGAAGGAACTATAAAATCAAGATTATCTAGAGCAAAAGAAAAACTATATAATATTTTAAAGGAGGAGCTTCATGGATAAATTTGATGAATACTTAAAAAATAAAAGTAAAAGCGAAAATGAAGAATTTGTTTTGCCAAAGTCTTTTGAATGTAAACTTGAAGAAAATCTAAAAAATTTAGATAAAGAAAATAAAAGCAAAACTAATGTATGGTATATGAATAAGAAACTATGGACTACAGCAGCATGCTTTACATTTGTATTTTTAGCAGGAGTATCAATAAGATATGGATTCGATTCAAATAAATTAAGTTCTATAGAGAGAAACTTAGAAAATCAAATTACAGAATATAGTAGCGGAGTTCCTGAAGTTGCTAGTCATAACGAAGCTGAAACTAGAGGGATCATTAATAATAGATCAACAGAAAAGGAAGTAGAAGAATTTAGTTTACAAGACACGTTTGGTGATGGAGTTATAGATTCTAATAATATTAATAAGATAATAGTTAAAAATATAGTAGAGGATAATACTTATAAATCTATAGATAATAAGAGCGATATAGAAAAGATTATTAGTTTTATAAATGATATTCCAAAGGAAGAAATTCAAAATCAAACTTTAGGAGAGTGGGATTTTTTAATACAAACTAATGGAGTGGAAAGTAATCATACTATAATTATTAAAAATAATATTATGAATATAGATAATAAGTACTATAAAATAAATGCTGAAGAGGTTAATAATTTTAAGGTTATGTATAACGATTTAAATTATGATGAAAATAAAATACCTTATTGTGATTTTTAATTTATAAATGGATTAAGTTTAGGGTATGAATAAAAATTTTAAAGATAATAGTAAAAATATTAAATTAGGAAAGGTATTAATATCAGCTTTATTAGGACTATCTATTATATTTTTCTTTATAAAGGGGTTTGGAAAAGTAACAGGAAGTATTTGTTTAATAAGAGGATTAACAGGAATTCCATGTCCATCATGCGGAATGAGTAGGGCCATTATAGCAGTTATTAATGGTGATATTATAAATGCATTTAAATTTCACCCATTATTTTGGTTACCTTTTGTAGCATTACTACTTATAATTTTTAAAAGAAGATTTTTTAAGAAGATATTAATATGTTCTATTATTTTAATAATGCTTGTTTATATTTTAAGAATGACAATGCTTTTTCCAAATATAGAACCTATGCAATATAATGAGAGGTCAATACTTAATCAGATTATAGAGAATAAAAATTAATAATTAAAGAAAAGTACTTAATTATGTATATATTAAAAAGTCGGCATAAGCCGACTTTTTCTATTAATTTTAGTTAGTTATCAAAAGCCTTTATACTACTTGGAATATAAAGAATTTTAAGTAGTATGATTCATCTGAATTCCAAAGAATTGGATGGTCTGAGCTTTGAGTTCTAACTTCAATTTGTCTTAAAGTTCTTCTAGCATCATGAGCAGCTTCAAGAACAGTTTTCTTTAATTGTTCTTCACTCATATAATGAGAGCATGAGCATGTAGCAAAGTAACCACCTGGCTTAACCATTTTTAAACCTCTAAGATTAATTTCTTTATAACCTCTAATTGCAGCATTAACAGTGTTTCTAGATTTAGTGAATGCTGGTGGATCTAGAATAACAACATCATATTGTTTACCTTCTCTTGACCAATCTCCAAGAACATCAAATGCGTTATGACATTCAAATTTAACAACATCTTGTAAATTATTTAATTCAGCATTTCTTGTAGCACAATCTACAGCATGTTGAGATACATCGATTCCAAGAACTGATTTTGCTCCAGCGATTCCGGCATTTAAAGCAAATGAACCAGTATGAGTAAAGCAATCTAAAACATCTTTACCTTTACAAATTCTATGCATAGCAGCTCTGTTTTCTTTTTGGTCTAAAAAGAATCCAGTTTTTTGCCCATTTTCTAAATCAACTATGTATTTAACTCCATTTTCAATAATTTCAATATCAGTATCAAATGGTTCAGTTAAGAAACCTTTAGTTTGTTCTAAACCTTCAATTTCTCTAGTTTTTATGTCACTTCTTTCATAAACACCTTTAGCGCCGTATTCTTCAACTAGTATTTTTACTATTAAATCTCTATATTTATCCATTCCTAATGTAGATATTTGAATTACATAGTAATCTTCAAATTTATCAACAGTTAATCCAGGTAAGAAATCGGCTTCTCCAAATATAAATCTGCATGATGATGTATCGATAACAGTTTTTCTATAATCCCATGCAGCAGCAAATCTTTTCTTAAAGAATTCTTCATCTATTTCCTCATTAATGTCTCTTGTCATTATTCTAATAGTTATTTTACT
>CALYOH010000106.1 GCA_945228905.1 uncultured Caryophanales bacterium | reverse complement strand
ATTGGGATTCCAAAGGGTTTATCCTTGGCACACATAGTTATTGGCTCTGCCAATATCGTAGTGTGTTACTATAATGAAATTATAGTTCTTAGTTTAAAATCCAATATCAAAATCATCATCCTTATCAATTTCATCTCTATAATTGGATTTTATTGGTTGTTTCATATAAGAAGGAACGTTTGCATATTCAAATAATTCATCTTGTCTTTCAGTTCCTACTGATGTTTTATAGACATCTTTATTATTAAATAAGTTTTCATCATATATATCTTTTACTTTATCAGTAACAATATCTTTTGTTTCTTCATTTCCTCTTATAAGAAGTTTTCTAAAGAATTCTATAAGTTTTTCAACTATTTCATATATGTAATCTTTTAATCCTTTATTTTCTTCTTCTAATTCATCATTTCTCTGTTTTAAATATTTTACTTCATTAGTAAGATTTTTATTTTTTCTTTCTAGTGTATTATAAGAATCAACTTGATCTTTTACTTCTCCTAAAACTACTTCAACTCTATCTTGTACATCCATCAAATCATCAACTTCTTTAATGACTCTATTCATAGAATCAAAAGTTTCTTTTTTTACTTTTACATAGTCTTTATCAAACAGGATATTCTTTTTATCTTTAAGACTTTCATTAAACTCATTTAGTTCATATTCTAATCTAGAATGTTTATTTCCTAAATCTTTATTTAAACTATTGGTTATCTTTTTTAATTCTTTTATTCTTATGTGTTTTCTATCACTATTCTTTATTCCTCTTTCTAAATCAAATCCTTTATCATTAAGTCTTTGACAATATTTATCTTGTAAATCTGATAAATGTTTATTATCTCTTATATATTGTTTTTTAGATATTGTATATCTTTCAGTGTTAGTTCTTTTATCTAACTTTTTTACTAAAGGAATAACTACACAATGTATATGAGGAGTTTTTTCATCCATATGAAGTGTAGCATGTAATACTTGTTCTTTTTTATATCCTAAATCTTGATATACGAATTCCATACAAGTATCAGCCCATTTCTTTATATCTTTATTTTTAAGACCTTTAAAGAAGCCTGGAGAAGCTGTGAATATCATTTCATCAGCTACTACATTCTTACTTCTATCTAACATTTGAGAATATGTTCTTTTTCTATCTTCTCTTTCAGTTTTCATTCTTTCATCATGTTCTAATTTATATTCTTTTGTTATTTCATGAAATCCTTTTACATATTTTGAATCTAAAGGAACAAGTTCAATATTATTTTTAGTTAATTCTAATTTTATATCTGGATTGGAATTATATGATTTCTTTTCTCTTTTATTATGAGAACCTATTTGAGCCAAATCATTTAATGTATAAATAGGTTCACTTCTAAATATTGCATAGTTCATATTTATACCTCAAAAGCAATTACTTTGTTAATAACTTCAGAATTATTGACTTTATCTAAATTATTAATTGCTTCTCTCTTATTTTCTTCAGTTGTAGATATATAATATTTTCTAGTAATAGAAGGATCTGAATGTCCCATTAATTCTGATACCTCATTCATTAAAGTTCCATTATTAGTTAATCTTGTAGCATATGTTCCTCTTAAATCATAGAATCTAGCATTTATATTTAATTCATTCTTAATAATCTTATATGGATATTTTGTTATATCTGTACCTACATAAGTTCCATCATCTTGAGTAAATATAAAATTTATTGTTTCTTCATTGTTATTGTTAATAACTATACTTTTATCAACATTATCGTCTTCTAAATGATAATACTTATATTGAGTTCCAAATATTTCTTTTAAATAATCTTGTCTATTCTTATAGTTTATTAATGCTTGTTTTAATGTATTCCCTATATAAACTGTTCTTGTTCCTGAATTCGTTTTAGTTGGTCCTAAATACCATCTTCCTTTATGGTCTTTAGGCCTATCATAAACACTGTGTTGAATATTTATTATTCCTTTATCTAAATCTATATCTTCCCAAGTTAGTGCAAATACTTCTCCAGTTCTTAATCCTGTATAACAAGATGTTAAGAATGAACATATAAATGTGGCATTATCTTTAAATCTTTCTAGGATAATATCTATTTCTTCTTTAGAATAAAGATGTTTAACATCTTCTGAATATTTATTAACTTTTGGAAGTCTTAATGTTAATGCTGGATTATATTTTATAAATCCATATAGATTACAAGCATCTCTAAATGATCCTTTAACGACTTTTAATATATTTTTATAGTATGATTTAGAATGATTAAATTCATTTACTACATCAGTTATATAACTATTTAAAGATACACTTGTTATAGTAGATAATTTAAACTTACCTATTTTAGGTTTTATATACTTATTAATTAATAATGTATAAGTTTGAATAGTATTATATCTTAAATTATTCTTACAATAATTCTCTAACCAATAATCTAAATAATCACTATATGATAAGTCACAAGACTTAAATGGTATTCCTGCATTAAGATATTCATTATATGCTTGTACACCAGCTTCTTGCGCTTCTGGTTTAGTTCTATAACCTGATTTACTTAACCATTGTCTTTTACCATCTACAGGTGCTATTTCTACCCTATATTCATAATAATTTCCTCTTTTTCTTATATTTATCTTACTCAATGACAACACCTTCTAACTTTTTAATATTGTCTAGATCAGATAAATCATTACCTTCATTTACTATTAAGAATTTTTCTAATGAACTTTTTAATACTTTCATACTTCCTAATTTAATTGCTGGTAAATATCCTTTATAAATTAATTGATAAATATAATTAGGACTAGAATGTAATATTTTAGCAACCTCTTGAACTGTATATACTAACTTATCATTCATTAGAATCACCTCTAAACTCTTTAAAGATTTCTTCTAACTCTTGATATTGTTTTAATTCTTCTGGATTACTTAAATCCCATGGCTCTGCTTCAACTTCCTTATGTAACCAATCAGGTGTATTATCTTTTATATTATTTTTATAATTATTATATTTATTATTATATCCGTTTGAATAACCACCATTATATTGGTTATCTATCTTACTACCATTAGGTTTAATATCCCATAGATCCTCGGTTAAATAAATGGTCCTATTAGATTTACCATGTGTTTCATTAGTATATACACATTTTATAAATCCATATCTTCTTAAATTTGTAATATGTTGTGATACTGAATCTTCTTTAATACCATACATATCAGCTAATGCTTTATTAGTTACCCAACTAAATCCCTCCTTCTTACATAAATATACTAATCGCTCTGCAA
>CALYOH010000105.1 GCA_945228905.1 uncultured Caryophanales bacterium | reverse complement strand
AATCGATACAAGTATCTGCATCAATAACGAATTGAGTATCCCCTTGGCTTATAGCATTAACTGGACATTCTGCTGCGCAAGCACCACAGTTAACACATGAATCATTAATTGCGTATGCCATTAAAAACACCTCCCCCAATATTTAATTAATACCACTATTATTTTATCATACAAGTTTTTCTTTTTAAAGGGAAAGTTAATATGCTATTTCTCCATGGATACTTTTTAACTAAATTACCATATATCCTGAATTCTCAATAGAAGTTATTATTTCTTCTATAGACACACTTAAACTATCATATACTATACTAACTTCTTTTTTATTCAAATTAATTTCACAGGCAAGAATACCTTCATAATTACTAACCACATTTCTAATATTAACAATATCATTATGGGTAGTTAAATTATAAATTCTAACTAGTGATTTCATTAATTTTCCTCCTTAGTTACCCTTTATAAGATCTTTAATTAGTTTTCTATCCTCTTCTGACTCTATCTCTAATTTTATATCATCGTCATCTATAGAATCCTCATAATGACCTTTTATAAGTTCAACATTTTCTATTTTGAACTCTTCTAGAATTTCTTCCTCGCCTTTTCTAAGCTTAACTTTAACACTTTCTTTAACTGTATTATTTGAGAATACTTCTCCAGTTCCTTCACTAGTCTTAACAATTGAGCCTACTTTAGGCATTCTCTTTCTAATATCCTCATAAGTGCTTTGCTCATAATTTAAGCAGCACATAAGTCTTCCACAAATTCCTGAAATTTTTGTTGGATTAAGAGATAAGTTTTGTTCTTTTGCCATCTTTATAGAAACAGATGCAAAGTCCCCTAAAAATGTTGAACAACACATTGGTCTTCCACAAGGCCCAAGTCCTCCAAGCATTTTAGCTTCATCTCTTACACCAATTTGTCTTAATTCAATACGCGTTTTAAATATTGTAGCTAAATCCTTAACTAATTCTCTAAAATCAACTCTTCCATCAGCTGTAAAATAGAATATTACTTTATTATTATCAAATGTATATTCTACATCTATAAGTTTCATAGTTAACTCATGTTCTTGAATTTTCTTTAAACAAATCTCAAAGGCATCTTTTTCTTTATCCTTATTCTTAAAATGCTTATTAATATCTTCTTCTGTAGCTATTCTTAAAACACTTTTTAAAGGTGCAACTATATCATCTTCACTTATCTCTTTTATTCCAATTACACATTCTCCAAATTCAATACCTCTTGCAGTTTCAACTACTACATAAGTATCTTTTTGTATATCCATATCTGCTGGATCAAAATAATATATTTTTCCAGCTTTTTTAAATCTAACCCCGACTACTTTTATCATTATTAACCCTCCATAAAGCCCATTAACATTACACGTAATATCATTACCCAACTAACATTACTCTTAATGTTTTTCCTTGCTTCTTCTATCGTCATTATCATATTATTCAGCTTTCTAAATGACATTTCTTTAGTCATCTCATTTATATCATCAAATTTATCTCCATTTATGATAAAATCCTTATTTTCAACTTCTTTATGTATTAATATATCTCTTATAAATCCACCTAAAATATTTAATACTTCTTCCTTATTATCCTTTAATCCACTTAGCTTTTCTTCATGTTGTAATATAACTTCAACATTGTTTTTATTTAAATCTTTTATTAAATCTATTAATTTACTTCTAAGTTCCTTTAAATTATCATCATTAAAATATCTATCTATTCTTCCTGGAATTCCCTCGCTAAATGCAATAGCAGATTTTATTTCATTTTCATTATAATTAAACTCTTTAATTCTTATGTATTCATATAACTCTTCTTTAGTTAAAGGAGTCAGCTTATAAATTTCACATCTAGATTTTATAGTGTCTAAAATTAATTCTAAACTTTCACATAATATTATTATGTGAACTCCTATTGGTGGTTCTTCTATAGTTTTTAAAAGCGCATTTTGAGCTTGAGTGGTTAATTTATTTCCTTCATGTATTATAATTACCTTTTTATCTCCCTCAAATGGCTTCTTAGATACTTCTTCAATTATATCTCTTACATCATCTACTCCAAAAGAAGATTTATTACTTCTATAATTTATAATATCAACATACTCTCTATCAAGCTCACCATTTAATATTAATTTAGCTAATATATTTGCCAGTTTGCTTTTTCCTATACCATCTTCTCCTGCTATGAGGTGAGCATGAGAAAGAGTATTATTTATACATCTATTTCTAAAGTTATTAATTAAAGTCTCATATCCTATAAATTTTCTCATACAATCACCTCCTTATTAACTTACTTATACTTTATAAAACTGATCAACGTCTAAAACAAATACTGTAGCTCCACCAACCTCAACTTCAATTGGATAAGGCATATACATTCCTGAACCACTTCCAATAGTACTTGGAGTAGGTGCTGACACCATCTCTTTTCTTTTCTTGCATACATCTTCAATTACTTTAACAACATCTTTAACGACTTCCTTTTCAACTCCTATCATTAAAGTTGTATTACCTGATTTTAAAAACCCCCCAGTTGTAGCTAACTTAGTTACCCTAAAGTTATTATCAGTAAGTTCCTCAATTAAATCTATAGCATCATCATCTTGAACTATAGTTAATACCAACTTCATACCATATACCTCCACTAATAAGTTAATAATTTATTCTATTATATTTTATCATAAATACATAATAATTTACTAAATTTTATCTTTAAATAATTTATTATATGAAATTTTATCCTTATACTCTACTATTCTTTCTCGTAATTTTTGCTATTTACGATTATCTTACAAAAATTTGACTTTATCTATAAATATAATTCAATAATTATTTATTTTTTACTATATATATAAATAATATACAAAAACATATATCTTTCTATCGAACTTTTTTTCTTTTTAACTAAAAAGTTGTTTAAAATTAAGATTATTTTTCTTATTAAATAACTTAACTTCAAACAACTCTTATTTCATTATATTAATTATTAATCATTAACTCTAACATATCTTTTTTTATAGTGTTTATACACTCTGATAAATTATCATTTACATAAGATTTATTGATATTACATGCTTTTAATTTTTCATGACTAAAGTCTTTGCTATCAGCTAAGAATCTTCTACATAACTCATCATAATTAGGAGATTTCTCTTCTCTTTCTCTCTTTAAAGCTCTTTCTAATCTAACTCCATCATCTAATTCAATATAAAATGGAATTACATTTTCTTCACCAAAATATAATGCAATATCTTTATAGG
>CALYOH010000104.1 GCA_945228905.1 uncultured Caryophanales bacterium | reverse complement strand
GAATAATATAAGTAATATAATTCTATATCTAATATAGTTGGTATTAAATAAGTAAGTTTTTGTTCAGCAGACATATTTAATAATTTATATACATCTCTTTTAGATAAATTAGTAGTAGTTGCCATATCAGCAATCATACTTCTTGTTCTTTTACTAGTATCTACTGTATATATATATTTATACTCTTTTAATATATCAGATGCATATTTTAAATTTGTTTTCATTCTAGATATTTTTATTGTTTTAGCATCTTCTTCAAAATCAGAAAGTGAGTCTTCAATAAAATCTAAAGCTAACATTTCCATTAGAATAGGTAATATTTCAATAACTGGATAGTTTAAGAAACTATCTCTATATTTAATTCTATCTTGTATTAAATGAGCAAATTCATGAAGCAGATATACAAAGTCACTTATAGTAAATTCTCTTTGTACGTTTATATATCCAGTTCCAAAAGAAGGAAGAAAATAACTTTCTGATGGTAAATCAGTAAATCTTAGATTTTCTCTTCTATCTTTAAATAGTTTATTAAAATGTTTAGCTATATCTTGATCTAATGAATTATAAAAATCATGAGTAACAGATAATAATAAAGAATTAGATATATCTCTTTCATCAACAATTAAATCTCTTTTACTTTTTAATGAGTGTTGTAATTTATGAAATTCTTCAATGTCTTTAATAAATCTTTGATTCTTTAATATAAAAATTTTATCTTCTGATATTTTACCTTCAATTGTTTCAGGAAATATAAGAGTAGGAGTAGGAACTTTAATAAGTTTTTCAAGTGTTGCAATAGGTCTAAGAGCTACTAAGTCTGTATTATTTGAATCAACCCATTTTTGAATTGCATCATTATAGTATTTTAACAATTGTTGTTTATCCCAGTTGTCATATTTACTCATAACTATTCCCCTTAAAATATTAGTATATATAATAGCATTTAAATATAGAGTTTTCAACGATATAATTCTTGAATCCAGAGCAAGTGATATCTTAAATATAAGAAGATTAAAAACCTTCTTTTTTTATTTGATTGAATATTTTTAAATCTATATGTATAATACATCTAGTTAGTGGGTGGTACTATGGATAAAATTATAGTTAAAGGTGCAAGAGAAAATAATCTTAAGAATATAGATATTGAAATACCTAAAAATAAAATGGTAGTCATGACAGGTGTATCAGGATCAGGAAAATCTTCATTAGCATTTGATACTATTTATGCTGAAGGTGAAAGAAGATATATAGAATCTTTAAGTGCATATGCTAGACAATTTTTAGGTGGAGAATCTAAACCAGATGTTGATTCAATTGAAGGATTATCACCTTCAATTTCTATAGATCAAAAAACTACAAATAATAATCCGAGATCTACTGTTGGTACAGTAACTGAAATATATAATTATTTAGGTTTATTATTTGCAAGAATAGGAGTGCCTTATTGTCCAACTCATCACAAACCTATTTCTTCTCAATCTGTAGAAGAAATGGTTAATAAAATACTAGAATATGAAGTAGGTACTAAACTAGAAATATTATCTCCTATAGTACATGGAGAAAAAGGTACTCATAAAGATTTATTTGATGAATTAAGAAAAGATGGATATTCAAGAGTAAGAGTAAATGGTAATACCTATGATTTAGCAGAAGAAATAGAATTAGAGAAAAACAAAAAAGATAATATAGATGTAGTAATAGATAGAATAGTAATTAAAGAAGATATAAGATCTAGATTATTTGAAGCAATTGAAACTGCAACTAAGTTATCTAAAGGAAAAGTAGTTATAAATGTAATAGGTGATAAAGAAATTGTCATGTCAGAGAACTATGCTTGTCCTGAATGTGATTTTAGTTTACCTGAATTAGAACCTAGAATTTTTTCATTTAATGCACCATATGGAGCATGTCCTGTATGTAAGGGTTTAGGTAAAACTAAACATATAGATTTAAATCTATTAATACCTGATTGGGATTTATCAATTCCTGAAGGTGGAATTGCATCATTTAAATATGGTAAATCAAAATCATTTGGAAGACATGAAAATGAAAATGATTCAATAGATACTATTAAATTAAATACTTTATGCAAATATGAAAATATAGATATTAATAAACCACTTAAAGATTTTACTAAAGAAGAATTAGATATGATTCTATATGGATCAAATAAAATATATTAATTTAACTTTGGTTCAAGAGCAGGTGGTTCTAGAACTCAATTAGGAACATATGAAGGTATAGTATCTAACTTGGAAAGAAGATATATAGAAACCCAATCTTCTTGGATAAGAGAATGGATAGATAACTTCATGGGTGAAGATACATGCCATGTATGTCATGGATCAAGATTAAAAGATGATATATTAAATATCCTTATTAATAAGAAGAGCATATATGATTTAGCAACAATGTCTATTAAAGATTTATTAAATTTTTTTGAAAATATTAAATTAAATAAAACAGAAGAAGAAATAGCAAGATTATTAGTTAAAGAAATTAAATCAAGATTGGAATTTTTAGATAGAGTAGGATTAAATTATTTAACATTAGCTAGAGAAGCAGGAACACTTTCAGGTGGTGAAGCTCAAAGAATTAGACTAGCTACTCAAATAGGTTCATCACTAACTGGAGTATTATATGTACTAGATGAACCATCAATTGGTCTACATCAAAAAGATAATGATAGATTAATTGATTCATTAAAGAAGATGAGAGACTTAGGAAATACATTAATAGTAGTAGAACATGATATTGATACAATGTGGGCATGTGATCACTTAATCGATATTGGTCCTGGGGCAGGTGATCAAGGCGGTAGACTAGTAGCACAAGGAACACCGGAAGAAGTTTCTAAATGTAAGGAATCAATTACAGGTGGATATCTATCAGGTAGATTAAAAATTGATATACCTACTAAGAGAAGAAAAGGTAATAAGAAATTTATTACTATTAAAGGTGCAGAAGAAAATAATTTAAAGAAGATAAATGTTAAATTTCCATTAGGAACATTCACATGTGTAACTGGTGTATCAGGATCAGGTAAATCTTCATTAGTTAATCAAATATTATGTACTGCATTACAACAAAGTGTATATGGTTCTAAAGTTCACATTGGTAAACATAAATCAATTGAAGGTTTAGAAGAAGTTGATAAAGTAATACAAATAACACAAGATCCAATAGGTAGAACCCCAAGATCAAATCCTGCTACTTATACAGGAGTATTTGATGATATAAGAGATGTATTTGCATCAACTAAAGAAGCCAAAATGAGAGGATATGATAAAGGTAGATTCTCA
>CALYOH010000103.1 GCA_945228905.1 uncultured Caryophanales bacterium | reverse complement strand
CTTCATACCGTCAGCTTCTTTTACTTTTTCTGCTAATATAGGCATATTTTCTGATGAACGATTTACATCGCTTATTAATAATCTATCTAATGCTTCTTTAGATTCATCAGTCATCATATAATGTAATTGTTCATCAGTCATGTTTAACAAGAAATCTATAAATTTATTGATTTCATCATTACAATCATGTTCAACATCAAAGTATATATCTCTTATCTTTCTAGCATATGTAAGTTGATTAACATATATACTCATTGATAAGTGTAATGGAGAAATCTTTAAGTTTGTACCATATAATTTATTAATCATTTCTGTAAACTTCATATCATATAATAATCTTGAAGTTCTACTATTACCATCATTAAATGGATGGATTCGTACAAATAATAAATGACATAAAGCAGCTTTTAAGAATGGACTGATATCTATCATTTGCATACCTTTAGTTTTATAAAATTTAATATAATCATCCATAAATTTCTTAATATCTTCTGGTTCAGCACCATACCAATAAATATGCTCTTCACCAGTATTTTTATCTATCCAACTTCTTCTTGCTTCACGCTCACGGTAATCAAATCTAAAATTTGGATTACTTGAATGTGCAAATTCATGTAATTGTTTAATTCTTTGATGACTTATGGATAAAGAATCAAAGAATACACTGTTATTATTGATATCTTCTGGAAGAATATAATGTTTTTCCATTATATTTGAATATTCTACTTCTTTTTTAAATGAATCTATTAAATGATCTAAGATAACTGTTTCAGGATAGTTACTTAAGAATTTAATATATTCTTCAAATGCTTTTGAAGTTTCTTCAACGTGATAAAGAACATCACTTGAGATGTTTATTCTATCTACATATTCTTCAAGATTAAAATACTTGACTCTATCTAAATTAATACCATCTTTTGGACCCATAATAATTTCCCCTTTATTGGTGTGATATTATAACAAATAAGTATTATCTTGGCAAATTTGAGAAAATAAAAAAGAGGTAAAAACCTCTTAATCTAATATAATTAATCCTTCTAGATTACATATATAAGCATCTGGAAATAATTCTCTTATTTCCTTTAATGCTTCTTTATTTTTTTCATATTCTTTTCCTACAAGAATACCTGATATAGCTTCTTTTGGTATTCCATATAAGATATTAACTTTTCTTTCAGAGTTCTTTTTATCTAATTTATATGATTCATATTTTTCTCCACATAAAGATTTTAATTCAGAATCACTCATTGATAAAAGATCATATTTTCTTAGTTTATCTGCTTTTTCAATTATAACAGCAAAGTTAATATTATTATGTATTAAACTTGGTAATACAGAAGCTTCTAATGTTTCAGATACATTGTAATGCTCTACATTAGGTTCATTTAATATATATTTACCTAAATCATTCATTTTATCATTTCCAACTACTTTAATACGTGATTCTTTACCACATTTAAATGTAATAGTTGCACCTGAATAATAATTAACATAGTTTTTTAATTTATATCCTTGTTGTAATTCATAACAAGGAATACCTAATTCTTTATTTAATTTTCTATCTTTAATAGCAGGAGCCATTAATCCATTTTTGCTTATATTCTTTAATTCTGTAAAATCTTTTTTAATACCATGAATTAATGTTCCTTTTAGTAATGAAACAGCCATTCCCTTTTTATATTTATGAGTAACTGGACCGTTTTCTTGTACTTCATAAAAATTATCTAATTGAGATAGTAATAATTTTTTAGCTTTAGCATCAAAGTTATTATTTATAAAATGTACATACTCTTTTCTTTCCATACTCTTCACCTATTATGAATTATATCATATTTTTCATTTAAAAAACATCATTTTTATTATATAATAATTATTATAGAAGGTGTTATCGATATGGATTTACTTAATATAAAAATTGATAATAAAAATTATGACTTCATTGATTCTATCCGTATAGGTGAAAAATGCTATATTGCTTATGGTGATGGTAAAAGTATCTATATATGTGGATATGATCCAAATGATAATTCTACATATGTCATAAGTGATAAAGAATATAAAGAAGTTATTAAAAGGATGAATTTAAATGAATAATAAAGCTTATTTCTACATTAGAAATGGTGAATTATGATGTGTATTTGAATCCATAGAAAAGATAAAGACCTTCAGAGAAGATCAAGCAGTTGAACTTCTAAAAGAAATAGATAAAAATGAATTAAGTATTAGAGTAAAAAATGATAAAGTTATTTTAACAAGTGAAAAAGAAAACTTAAATGTTGAAATAACAAAAGATATATTTGATAGTAAATATAAATTTTTAGCTAGAAAAACTTATAAAAGACTTAAACGTTTAGCTAAAGAATATATGTTAGAAAAATATAAAAATAAAAATATTAAGAAAACATTAGTTAGAGGTTCTTTAATTGCTGCTGGTCCTCTTGCTGCAATTATAATTGGTATGAACTTAGATAAACCTGAAAAAGCAACTGAATTAGATAAGCAAGTTGTTGAATTAGAGTTTAATGTTGATGAGGCTGAATTATATATTGAAAGAATACCAACTGATGATAATACATATTTAGCTAAATATGAGGAAGAAATACCTAAAGTTCAAGAAACAACTTTTGTAGATGATACAGAACCTTATATCGAAATGCTAATTGATAGTAATGTTAAAACTCAAGAAATATTGCAAGGTACTGCTGAAATTCCTACAACTGATCATTCTCAAGATGAAGATGTTATTGCATTAAGAGATAGATATATGAATGAAGCTATTAGAGCACAAGAAAGATGGGGAATAGATGCAAGATTATTACTTGCTATGTTAACTCAAGAGTCTCATGGAAGACATACAAATTTAATGCAAATACAATTTGGTTCATTTAATGATGAAATTATGAGAGTTTATAATTTTGAGGAAGAAAGAGAAATGAAAATTGTTTTTACTAATAGTCCTCAAAAATATGCTGGAAAAGTTGATATGACAATCAGTGAAGAAGAAATGAAAAATCCTGCTGTTCAAATTAAACTTGCTGCAATGATTATGAATTATAATAACTATAATAGCTCATATACAAATATTAATGTTTCATCAATGTTAATCATGTATAATCAAGGGCCTATAGGTGGTAAGAAAATAGTAGATGCTACTCATGGTACTAGAGAAAGTATATTAGGGGATCCAGAAAATACTGATATAATTAATTATACATATGTAACTGAAACTGGAGATCCTGAATATGTACAAAATGTAACTCAATATTTGGATCAAACTGATGGACCAATAAGAGTTTATTCATTTGCTAT
>CALYOH010000102.1 GCA_945228905.1 uncultured Caryophanales bacterium | reverse complement strand
CATAAATAGTTTTAGATGTAGTATCAGCTAAAGTGTAGCCAATTAATTTTAAAATTTCCTCAAGCTTTTCCTCAGAAGTAGTTTCAATTTCTAAGTAAGGAAAAGGACAGAAACTCTTATCATTAATATCAATTTCAATTAAAGAATCATTAAGTTTATAACTTTCTCTATATTTAGAAATAGACTCTTTAAGGACAAGTCCTAAAGATTTAAATATTCTTCTAGCCATTTCTCCATCTTCAACTATTGTTTCATTTTCTTCCATAACTTTAAATGTACCTTGACTTAACATTTTCTTTGTAGTCATAAATACAGTTTCTTTTCCAGTAAGCCTATCAATTGTAGTTCTAACTCTTGCATATCCTTTAGCTTCTAAAAGTCTACCATCTTCAAAATCATATATTTCATTAACTTGATCTTCAGATTTAACCTTAATTGCACCTAAAGATTCCATCTTATTTCTAATGTCATCAACATCAATATCCATTACTCTAGTTTCTAATTCTTTCATTAATAATACTCCTTTCAATTTAAAAATAAGAATATTTATATTATACAATAAAAAATATAACAATAATAAAAAATTAGAAAGTCTGTAATTAAAGAAAGATAATAAATAAAATTAAGAAGTATCTACATTAAGTTTAGATACTCCTTTTTAACATTAACTATTATAAATTTCCTTATCTAAGCAACCTTCAGAGTGAGCAACAATTACAGCAGTTGCAGAATCACCTGTAACATTTAAGCAAGTCGTTAACATGTCCATTGGACGATTTATAGCAAGTATTAAAGAGTAAGCAACAAGAGTAGCACTATTATTAAATCCCATACCTGTTAATACTGTAAATAGTATTATTGAAGAAGAGCCGGGAGCAGAAGGAGTACCAACTGATGCGATTAATGCTAAAATTGCTATTAATAATATTTTTTGAATATCTAATTCATATCCAGAGGATGCTGCAATAAATATACTTCCTATAACTTGCATAATTGCAGTACCATTCATATTTATAGTCATTCCTAAAGGCAATATAAAAGAAGAGATATCTTTATCTACTCCTAATTCTTCAACTGTAGTTTTTTCATTTAATGAAAGAGCTGCAGAAGAAGCAGCAGCAGAAAATGCTAATAAAGCAACTTTTGCAATTTTTTTCATAAATGTAATTGGATTTAATCCAGTTAGTAAGTAAATGTATAGAGGATAAACAATAAAGAAAACAATTATAGCAGATATTGAAACAATAGCCATATACATTAATGCCGGTTTAAGTTGATTTATTCCATAGACAGCAAATGTTCTAGTTATTAATACAAATACAGCTAAAGGACTAAACTTTTCAATTATAAAGCTTAAGAAAACTGAAATAATATTATTTACATCTATTAATAAATTCTTTAGTACTAATATTTTATCCCCTAATGTATTAATGCATAAACCAACAACTACAGCTAAAAATACTATAGATAATACCATTGAATTATTAGTCATAACATTAGCTACATTATTTGGAACTGCATTAAGTATTACTAGTAAAGGATTGCTTCCTGTAGCTGTAGTTACAGATGCAGCACTATTAGTAGATAGATGAACATTAAAAAAGCCAAGCTTATAGGCTGCAAATCCAAATATACAAGCAGTTGCTAATGCAAATATAGAAGTAGTTAAAAAGCCTAGCAAGGTTTTAGATGATATTCTTCAAAGTTTTTTAGTATCACTAATATGGCACATAGCAAGAGCTATTGATGAAAAGACCATTGGAATTATTATTAGTTGAAGACAGTTAATAAATAGTTGACCAAGTATATAAAAAATACCTAATGAATTTCTACCTTCATAAGTAGTTATATCTTGAAATAATATGCTATTAATACCATTCCATATAGACACTTTATTATGAGCAATTAATGACTCTCTAAGCAATATAAAGCCAACACCAACAATTAGGGCTAGTACAAGAGATATGGCCATTCTTATAGCTAACGTTGTAGAGTTGTTTTTTCCTTTTGTAAAATTAAATTTCATAAAATTATCTCCCAATAATTAATATTTTAAATGTGATTAATATACAACCATTGTAAAGGTTATAAATTAATAGGTTGAAAATTAAGTGTTGAATATTTTATTAATGGAATATAATTATTTAACGTTATGATAAATAATATATTAGATAAAATAATATGTCAATAATTTAACTAGCAGATAAAAGTTTAATTGAGAAAATAATAAATTTCAATATATAGATGAAAATTATTAAATTTATAGAAAATATCTATAAAAATATTACTAATTAACTTTAAAAAGTGTTAAAATATATATAATATATATTTTAAATTATAAGGGGGCATATACAATGAAATTCAACAAATTAAATATGGGGCAATATAATATGATGAATGTAAGAGAAGTAGTTAAATGTAGCATTTGTAATGAAGAAACTAATTATGTAGACTATTGGAATGGTAATAAGTTTTGCTCTACTGAGTGTCAAGAAAAATATTACAATTGGATGAAGAAAAATAAGGGATTAATAGCATAGATTTAATATAATGATGAGTTAAGATAAATTATATCTATAATTCATCATTATTTTTTATATATTACTTTTAAATAAATTTAATAAAAAGTATTCAGCAATAAAGCATCCTAATTATAAAGAAAAGCTT
This sequence comes from uncultured Caryophanales bacterium, assembly GCA_945228905.1. Taxonomy (GTDB): domain Bacteria; phylum Bacillota_I; class Bacilli_A; order RF39; family UBA660; genus UBA3789. The sequence continues at coordinate 650 of CALYOH010000102.1, read as the reverse complement.
ATATAATTAATATAATATATAGAATTTATCTATAAATAATAAGGCTAAAATCAATTGGATTAGTATGGAGTAGCTGAACTTTCAATATTCAACCAAGATGATGAATTCTTTGCAAGAGCAGAAGAAACAGTTAAGAAGATAAATGAAAAAACTAACTGTAAGGCTAAGTTATTTAGATTAGAAGATAAAGAAGCTTTAAGAGCAGAAATTGCTGACTCTGTAATATTTACAAATGGTACGGGAATGGGTATGAAACCATACGTTGGTCAAACTTACATAGAAAAAGATATGTTAAGACCTGACCTTATAGTAAGTGATGTTGTATATCAACCAGCTAAAACTAGGTTATTAGAATTAGCAGAAGAAGTTGGATGTCCAACAATTAATGGATTAGGAATGATGTTATTCCAAGGTGCAGAAGCCTTCAAATGCTGGACTGGACAAGAAATGCCAATAGAACACATGAAAGAATTCTTATTCGGAGATAAGTAAGCTTCCAAATTTTAATTTGGCAAAGCGAACTTGACTGAAACTCCAAATTTTAATTTGGTTAGTTGAAGTTACACACAGTGTACACCTACGACGAATAGGAGTAGGTGTTTCATTAAAAAAATATGATCTTAATGAAATCAAAAAGGAGTTATCAGATC
>CALYOH010000101.1 GCA_945228905.1 uncultured Caryophanales bacterium | reverse complement strand
GTTTCACCTATATTAACTTTAAATGAAATATTCTTTAATAAATATTCATCAGCATCAGGATATTTAAATGAAACATCTTTAAATTCAATATTACCTACTTCATCAGTTTTACCATTGAAGTTTCCTTCAATAATTGAATTATCTTCATCTAATACTTCATTAATACGAGTAGCAGATATTGCAGCTCTTGGTCCCATCATAAATATAAACGCTAACATTAAGAATGAGAATATTACTTGTATACCATATGATGTAAATACAACCATATTTGAGAATAATTCAATCTTACCAGACATCATAGAATTATATATTAGATATGCACCCATTATATAGATACCAAATGTAAGAGTATGCATTATCAAATTCATCATTGGTCCCATGATAGCAAATGCTCTTTGATTAAATAATTGATTACTTGTTAATGATTCATTAACTTCTTCAAATCTATCACTTTGATAATTTTCAGCATTGAATGCTCTTATAACTCTAATACCAGTTAAGTTTTCTCTAGTTACTCCATTTATTCTATCAATTAATTTTTGAATTAATTTAAATCTTGGAACAACTATAATCATTAACGTAATAACAATACTTAATAGAAGAACAACACATCCTCCTACTAACATACTCCATTCAATACTCTTTCCAATTATCTTACCAATTGCCCATACACACATAATTGGAGCTCTTAACATCATATGTAATCCCATAGCAATTAACATTTCTATTTGAGTTACATCATTTGTAGTTCTAGTTATTAAACTACTTGTTGAAAATTTCTTCATCTCTTCAGTTCCAAAACTTTCAATCTTATTAAATATTTTGTTTCTTATATTCATGCTAAATGATGAAGATAATCTTGCAGCTGAATATCCAGTTATAATAGCAGATAGTAAACTACCAAATGCACATAAAACCATCCATCCACCTTGAATTAAGATATCATTTTTCATAGTAGCTGATCCACTTTGAATTAATCTTGTAATCTCAGACATATAATCAGGAATTCTTAATTCTAAACTAACATTAATACAAGTAAAAAAAACACATACTAAAACAATTAACCATTCTTTAAAAGTAAAATTTTTTAGTAATTTTATCATATATATATCCTTTCTTATATATTCTCTAAAACTCTTCCTACGCTCTTAATTATATCATGAAATAAAAAAGTAAAGTATAAAACTTTACTTCTTAATTCATCCTTTTAACTATAGAATTTATTCTATCTCTTATTTCCATTTCCATAAATGGTAAATATAACATGTTGTTTTTATAAACTATTTCACCATTAATCATAGTCATATATATATTATTACTATGAACATTGTGAACTATATCAACTATTAAATCAGTTATAGGAAGTGTTGTTGTATGTTCTAAATCTAATACAACTAAATCAGCTTTCTTACCAACTTCTATACTACCTATTATATTATCTAAGCCTAACGCTTTAGCTCCATTAATAGTTGCCATCTTTAGAGTTTCATATGATGAATGAACTGTTGGATCTTTATGAAATCCTTTTTGTAATAAATCAACCATACTCATATGATAGAACATATTTAAGGTGTTACATGAACCAACTCCATCAGTCCCTAAACAAATATTAACATATTTTTTATATTTAGAAATATCTGCAATTCCACATCCTAAATCTAAATTACTAATAGGATTATGTGAAATACTTACATCATGTTCACTTAATTTTTGTAATCCTTCATCACTTATAAATGTACCATGTGCAAGTATTAGTTTATTTCTTAAAAATCCTAAACTTTCTAGTGCATCTACAGGATTCATATTATAATCTCTTTTTATATTATTTACTTCATTTTCATTTTCACAAAAATGAATATGAACAGGAACATTTAATTCTAATGCAAAATCACTACAACGTCTTAAGTATTCTTTACTACATGTATATAAACTATGTGGCGCTACACTAAAATTTATAAGTGGATTATCTTTATATTCATCATACACTCTTTTATAATCAGTAAAGCATTCTTCACCTTTACCATTTATATCCATAAAATTACTACCATATAAACATCTTATTTTCATATCTTTAAATGCTTTTAAAGTAGCATTGTTATTTATATACATTTCATTAGTACAAGTGCATCCCGATTTAATCATTTCCATGCAACTAAATAAAGTTGCATAGTAAATATCTTCTTCTGTTAATGAATTTTCAATTGGCCATATCTTTTTATTTAACCAATCATCTAAAGTAAGATTATCATTTATACCTTTAAACATAGCCATACCATGATGTGAATGTCCATTTATTAATCCAGGAATTATTATCTTTTTATTAGCATATTCAATTATATCCGCAGGACCTTCATAGTTATCAACTAATTCTTTAATGGTATCATCTTCTATAACTATATCTAATTTCTCATATATAGGTCTTCCTTCAGCCATAGTTACAGCTATACCATTTTTAATAACCTTTATCACACTAACCACCTACTATATAAATATTATACCATTTACAATAAAAAAAGAAACAATATTATTGTTTCTTTAATTTAACTTTCTTTATTTCATCTATAAGATGTTGATCATAGTAAATTTCAATACCATTAGGTATAACTTCTATATCAAACTTATTATCTTTTAATTTATCTCCATCAATATTACATTCAAATTCATTAGGAGATTCTATAGTTAATTTATTAGTTCTTATCAATGATACATTTGGATCAGTTTCATGTTTAGCTTTTTTCATTCCAAGAATTAAACTAGCCATTTTTAACTTAGGTAAATCATTTATTAAATAAACATCTGCTAATCCATCATCTAATTCAGCATTAGTCCCAATTTTATAACCACCACCATAGTAACGTGCATTACAAACAGCAATAGTTGTATAATTTGATTCATATTCTTTACCATCTACTAATACTTTCATATGTCTAGCTTTATATTTTAAGAAATGATGAATAATACTTATATTATATCTTTGAGATTTAGGTATTATAGATGAATGAACTAATTCATCTGCATTTGCTATATCTGCATCTATACCAAAGCATGCAACGTTAATAAAATATTTATCGTTTATTCTAACTAAATCTATTTTATTAATACCATCTTTAAGTAATTCTTGATTAGATGTATAAAAATCATTTCCTGTTCCAAATGGAATATAACCTAATACATTTTTCGTATTAGCAATAGAATTAAGTGTTCTATTAATAGTTCCATCTCCACCTAAACAAATAATTATATTTCTACTATTTTTATATTTAGCTAATATATCTTCAGTAGATAAATGATTAGAATTAACTTCAACTTCATAATCTAATTTTAATTCATCTGCTAC
>CALYOH010000100.1 GCA_945228905.1 uncultured Caryophanales bacterium | reverse complement strand
GATGTAGAGAGGTCTCGTGGGCTCGGAGATGTGTATAAGAGACAGAATCTATACATATAAATTCATCTTCTGGATATTTATTAACGACATAATGTAAATAATTAGAACCTATAAAACCTGCTCCACCTGTAATAATATATTTCATCTTGTTACCTCTTATTTATGATATTTATCATATGTCTTTCTTAAATATTTACCATATTCATTTTTCTTCATTAATTCAGCTCTTGCAAGTAATTCTTCATCACTTAACCAACCTTGCTTATAAGCAATTTGTTCAGGACATGATATTATACTTGCTCTTAAATTTTGTAATGTTTTAATAGTAGCTGATGCATCTAATAATGAATCAGTTAAACCTGTATCAAACCATGCATAACCTGCACCTAAAAGTTCAGCTTTTAACTTACCATCTTTTAAATACATATCATTTAAATCAGTTATTTCATATTCTCCTCTAGCAGATTTCTTAACATCTTTAGCTCTATCTACTACAGTATTATCATAGAAATATAATCCTGTTATTGCAAAATCTGATTTTGGTTTTAATGGTTTTTCTTCTACAAAGATAACATTGTTATCTTTGTCTAATTCCATAATACCAAATCTTTCTGGATCTTTTACTTCATATCCAAATATAGTGGCATTTCCACTTTCAGCATTTTTAACAGCATTTTGTAATAATGCTGTTAAATTATTACCAAAGAAAATATTATCTCCTAATACCATTGCACATGAATCATTTCCTATAAAATCAGCACCTAATGTAAATGCTTGTGCTAAGCCATCTGGTGATGGTTGAATAACATATTCAATATTAATACCAAATTTAGAACCATCTCCAAATAGTCTTTTAAATCCTGGTTGATCTTCTTTAGTAGTAATTAATAAAATATCTTTTATTCCTGCTAACATTAAAGTTGATAATGGATAATAAATCATTGGTTTATCATATATAGGAATAAGTTGTTTTGATATTCCTTCTGTAATAGGATAAAGTCTTGTACCAGACCCTCCAGCTAATACTATACCTTTCATATATACCTTTCTAAACCTCTTATTATCCTTTGCTTTATATATTATAACATAAAACAATAACAAATAAAAATAGACTAGTTTACTAGTCTATAATTTAAGTTATTTATATATTTGATAATATTCACTTCTAATAGTTCTTTCTACATAAGTTATATGTTTATATTTCTTATAAATCAATTTTAATATTAGATTCTAAGTATTTTTTAGATGTGTATTTTATCTTTCCTTCATATGCTAATCTTGAATAATAAAAAGATACTGGTATATTATTTGTTTTACATATACTTTCTACTTCATTTGAATTATCATTTAAATATTCATATATATTTGATGGTATCATTTTATCTAAAGCAAAAATATCAACTTCATCCTCTACTTCATCTGTATGTATTACAGTTTTACTCTTTAACATATTAAAATGTTTTTTTACATGTCCTAACTCATGATAAAGTGCAAAATAAAATGATGATAAATTTTTATAATATGTATTTAAATATATAACTGGTGTATTAATTTTAACATGAGTTACTCCTCTAACTTTAGTTCCTTTTAATGGTTCTTCAATAACTAATATAATTCCATATTTATTTAATAGTTTAATTAAAGAATCTTTATTGAAAGATTTACATCTTTCAATTTCAAGTTCTTTAAATAATTTATTTAAATTTTTAGAATCATATTTTGGTACTTCTAATCCTTCAATAAGATTATTGCAATGAGCTATCCATAAAGCAACTTTTACTAAATCTTTTTCTCCTGCCTCTTTATATAAATAATTCTTTTTAGTATAACTAAAAAAATTATTTATATCATCTATATGAAATTTCTTCTTAAAATCTATTAATGTAGTAGCATAGTCTTCTTTATGTCTAAGTTTAATCCAATTATTTTTTTCCATTTCATATATATTTAAAGAAGTTAGATATTCTTTAATTTCTTTATCATTTTTAAAATTACTTCTTAGAAAGTCATCTGCTTTTTTATGTTCATTAAAATATAATAATACATTAATATCATTATTGGTTATTAAACTTAATAACATTAATGTATCTATTGATATACCAGTTTTACCAGATAATATTTCATTTATATGTTTCTTTGAAATATTATACATTTCAGCAAACTCTGTTTGACTTATTTTATTATTATCTAAATATTCTTTTAATAATGTTCCAACTGATATCATATTCACATCCTCTTATAATGATCATCATTTACTTCTACTAGCTCAATATCTACTATTTCAACATAATTATATGGTAATTCACTTATAGGTTTAATAATAAGTCTAATTCTTTGACTTATAGATACACTTATGTATTCTTTTAAGTTACCTTCTTTTTGTCTTATATCATATTTTCTTTGATATATAGAATTCATAAGTGACTGTAAATTAGGATATAATTCAATAATTCCTAATACTATATTTAATACTTCTTTTTCTTTAGATAAATGTTTATCTATAATTATCTTTTTGTATGTTTTCTTATATTTGCTAGTTTCAATGATGTTCATATGTGTTCCTTTCTTTTTTATATTATAACTTGCTAGGTTATAATATGTCAATTATAATTAATAAAAAACAACTATATTAGTTGCTTTCTATTATTAACTTATCTCTATTATAAGTAATTGTTAATTAGGATAATTAATCATTTAGTTAACATATTGAATTACATATTACATACTTCTATATAAAGTATTAAATAAAAAGAAAAAAGAAGATTTAAAAATCTTCTTTTTTATCTCTATTAAGAATTCCTTCAAGTTTATTCGAAGGCATTTTATTATATAACTCTTCTATTTGTTTTGGTTCAATTATCATCTTTTCAACAATAATGTTTATCAACTCAAACATTGCTATGGCAAGGTCTTTATTATCATCTATGATTATTTCACCGGGATGAACAGCCTCATCTCCAACGATTCTAAAAGTATCCATTGCCATTTGTAATGCTGATGGCAAACCATTTTGAACTAATTTTTTTATCGCACCATCTATTTTTTTCTTTTCATCTTGATTAGCGAGTCTATTACATAGTTTTTGTAGTGCCAATCTTAATATGGCACATGATCCTTTGGGTGATAACTCAACAATATTTCTTGCCTCAATATACAATTCTTTAATATCATCAGGCATTTCATTATAAGGAGCAACAACACCTGTATTTAATGGCCAAATAAGATTTCCTTGATACCAGAAACTAATATATCCACAGCATTGACATTTACTCATATATAACATTTCTGTATTTTTTGTTAAATTTCCAAAACATCCATAATTCTTATCAACACATTGGGTATCCCATTTATGTTGAGATAATGTTGAACAGTTAGGACATGTAAATGCTTCCTTCTTTAGTTCTGGTTTTATATACTTTGCTTTCATATTAACCTCGTATAATCAATCTTAAGGAATTAATCCTTTTAATTGATTCCTT
>CALYOH010000099.1 GCA_945228905.1 uncultured Caryophanales bacterium | reverse complement strand
TGGAGTAGTACTCAAGAGGCTGAAGAGGCGCCCCTGCTAAGGGTGTAGGTCGGGCAACTGGCGCGAGAGTTCAAATCTCTCCTACTCCGCCATTATAAAAATAACGTTGATTTTCAACGTTTTTTTGTTTGCTATATAAAATCCTTTTTTTATAGTATATAGAAAATATTTATGATATAATTTAATTGGGAGAATGATTATATGGCTAACATTATTAAAAAATTTATAAATAACTTTAATGACATTACTGATTATTATAATTTCCTTGTAGATAAAACAAAAAACCATGAGTATGTTGAAATAACTAATGAATGGTTAATTGATAACTATTATTTATTAGTAGAACATAAAAATAATATAATTAATTCTAAAAAAGAATTAAAAAAACACTTAAAACAAATAAATGAAAATTATTATCTACTTAAAAATATAGTAAGTAAAAAGAATTATAATATCAGTTTTAAATATATAGTCGATGAACTTAAATCATATCAAAAAGAAAATAAAAAGAATTTCACATATATAGAATTAGATTGCATTTTACCAATTTTAATTTTTATATACACTGAAAGATTAAATAGTCTATGTAGAGAAGAATATGGAAAGTTAGTCGATAAAGAAGATGTTGAATTAATAGTAAGAGAAAAGAAAAATCACTTATCATTAAATTCATTTATTTCAGAAAATTTTGATCTAACAAGAAATAAACATTATATCTTTGAAATTAATAATCAATTATCAAGAATAGAAAATAATGGAGAAATATTTAAATCATTAAATGAATATTTAAATAACAATGATATTAGTTTAAAAGAATTAGTAAATGAAGAATATCAAAACAATATAAATAATAATGTAGTTATTTCAAATATATTTAATGATTTTAAAGAGTTCTTTGAATTTTCAATAGAAGAATTATATGAAAAAGTATCAAGAACTGAAAGATTATTATTAACAGATGAAGTTTATAAAGCAACAACAATTGAAACTAAAATATCATACAGAAAGAGATTATTAAAGATAGCTAAAAAACATCATACTGATGAATATTCTTATCTTGAAAAAATATTCTCTAAAGATGAACATATAGGATTTAAATTATTTAAAGAAAAATCATCAACTCCAAGAATAATAATATATGTAGCTGTATTAATTTTATTAACAAGTATTTGTTCATATTTCTTATCAGCATACTTTATTAAATTAAGAGTTTTAGGATTTATAATTTTATTTATTCCTATTAGTCAATTAATAATTCAAATAATGAATGAAATATTAATTAATGTTATTCCAACAAGTGTAATACCTAAATTAGATTATTCTAAAGGTATTCCAGAAGAATCAAAAACAATGGTTGTTATACCTACAATTGTTTCATCAACTACAAAGATCAAGCAAATGTTTGACACATTAGAGTCATTTTACTTAGTTAATAAAAGTGATAACATTTATTTTACACTTTTAGGAGATGTAAAATCTGGACAACAAGAAGTAATGGACTTTGATGAAGAAATATCAGAATATGGAAGAGAATATGCTGAAAACCTAAATAAAAAGTATAAAAAAGATTTATTCTATTTTATTTATAGAAAAAGACTTTGGAATGAACATGAAAACATGTATTTAGGATATGAAAGAAAAAGAGGAGCATTACTTCAATTTAATAATATCCTTTTAGGAAACAAAATAGATGAAGATAAATACTTTAATGTAAATATGTTACATAATAATAAATTGGGTATTAAATATGTAATTACATTAGATACAGATACAAAATTAGTATTAAATTCAGCTCTTAACTTAGTAGGGGCAATGGCTCATCCAATGAATAGACCAATATTAAATAAAGAAGGTACAAAAGTAATTCATGGATATGGATTAATGCAACCAAGAGTTGGATTAGATATTGAAGCAACTAATAAGAGTTTATATAGTCAAGTATTTGCTGGAATAGGTGGATTTGACACTTATACAGCAGTTGTCCCAAATGTATACCAAGACTCATTTGGAGAAGGAAGTTTCGTTGGAAAAGGAATTTATGATCTAGAAACATTTAATAAAGTTCTAGATGGAACATTCCCAGATAACTTAATACTTTCACATGACTTACTAGAAGGTAATTATATTAGATGTGGATATGTATCAGATATTGAAGTAATAGACGACTTTCCATCAAAATTCTTAATAGATGTAACAAGACAACATAGATGGGCAAGAGGAGATACTCAAATTATTGGATGGCTTGGAAATAAAGTAAAAAATAAAAATAACAAACAAGTAAAGAATCCAGTAAATTTATTAGGAAAATATAAAATATTAGACAATATTATAAGAATGTTCTTAAATCCAATGTTATTACTAATATTAATTTTAGGATTTACTACACAAGGAGTATATCCATATTTATGGGTAGGAGTAGTTGTACTTGAAATAGCAATTTCAATTATCTTCTTCTTAAGAAGTAAGGTTGCTAAAAAAGAAAAGAATCATAAAGATATTTATTATAAGAACTTATACTTTGGTGGTAAAAGTATCTTATTAAGATCTTATATTATGTTTGCAACTATTCCATATTATTCAAAATTATATATGGATGCATTCTTTAGAACATTATATAGATTGTTGTATAGTCATAATAATTTATTAAACTGGATAACTGCAGAAGAAGTAGAAAAGACAGTTAATGGTAGTTTAAAAAATTATATAAGAAACTTTATCTTTAACTTTATAGTAGCAATTATATTTATAGTTATTGGACTATTAACTAATAATATAGCAACTTATGTTATTGCATTTGTCTTTATTACTGGACCATTTGTATTATATGCAGTAAGTAAAGATATCAATCATCATGATTTAGAATTAAAAGATAAAGAAGTTAAAGAAGTAGAAGAGTTAGCTCTAAGAACTTGGAAATATTTTGAAGATAATTTAAAAGAAGAATACAATTATTTAATTCCAGATAACTATCAAGAAAATAGAGAAGAAAAACTTGATATGAGAACATCACCTACAGCAATAGGATACTCTTTAACATCAATAGTTAGTGCTTATGAGTTAAACTTTATTGAAAAAGAAAATGCAATAGAATTATTAACTAATGTATTAGAATCAATTGATTCACTTGATAAATGGCATGGTCATTTATATAACTGGTATGATATTAAATCTAAAAAAGTATTATATCCAAATTTTGTATCTACAGTAGATTCAGGAAACTTAGTTGCTTGTTTAATAGTAGCAAGAGAATTCCTTGAATTAGTTAATGAAGATAAGTTAGTTAAATTAGCAGATAAGTTAATTAATAATACAAACTTTAAGAAACTATATACTAAGAAAGAAGTATTTAGTATTGGTTATGATGAAAATGAAGGTAAGTTATCAGATTATAACTATAATAAGTTTGCATCAGAATCACGTCTTACAAGTTATTTAGCAATTTGTTTAGGAGAAGTACCAAATAAACATCTGTCTCTTATACACATCTGACGCTGCCGACGATCTTACGCGTGT
>CALYOH010000098.1 GCA_945228905.1 uncultured Caryophanales bacterium | reverse complement strand
ATATAGAATCTCTAGTTGAATATCCTTTACTTCTTTGTATTTCAATTACTTTAACTTTATTATTTGTTAAATAATCTTTAATAGCATCATAGTTAAAATCATTATCAACTAAATCTATTTGATCATATTTAATACCCCATGATTTTAAACTAGATGGATTATCATTTATACCTATTACTTCATGAAGTGTATCATATGGTAAACCACTTATAGAAAGTAATAAATCATTTGGTCTAAGTAATGCAAATAAAGTTACATTTAATGCATGTGAACCAGATACAAATTGATTTCTAACTATTGCATCTTCTGCATTAAATATATCTGCATATATTTTTTCTAATGTATCTCTTCCTAAATCTGAATATCCATATCCAGTTGTAGAACCAAAGCAAGCCTCAGTTACATTCTCTTTTTGAAATGCATTTAAAACTAATTCGGAAAAATATAATTCATTTTCATCTATTGTTTTAAATATATCTTTTAATGATTCTTCTTCTTTATTTACTAATTCTACTATTTCTTTTCTTTCCATTGTACACCTCTTTTTACGTATTTAATTATAACATAAAAAAATAGGTTATTAACCTATTTTATTACAAAGAAATAAACTAATACTAAGATACATAAGATAATTCTATACCATCCAAATATCTTAAAGTCATTTTTTCTAATATAAGATATTAAGAATTTAATAACAATCATACTTACTAAGAATGCTACTAAACATCCAACACCTAATACAGTTAATTCAGTTGCACTGAAAGTAAATCCTACTTTCATGATATACTTTAAAAGTTTTAAAGCACTTGCTCCAGCCATAACTGGAATTGCAAGTAAGAATGTAAAATTAGCTATTGTTTGTCTATCCATACCAAATACTAAACCACCAAGAATTGTAGATCCTGATCTACTTGTTCCAGGAATAAGTGCAAGTAATTGGAATATACCTACTCCCAATGCTTGTTTATAAGTTATAGTATTTAAACTTCTAGTATGCCTATTTGTTACTTTAACTGATTCCATGAATATAAAGATAACACCATATACAATTAATGCAATTGCTACTGTTGGAGCATTGTAAAAATGTTCATCAAACCAATCATCAAATAATAAACCTATGATAATTGCAGGTATACATGCTACAATTATCTTTCCCCATAAACTAAATGTTTCTTTTGTATCATCTTTTGTTTTTCCAAATCCCCATGGCCATATAGTTTTAAAGTAAAGAATTACAACTGCAAGAATTGCACCTAGTTGTATAACTACTTCAAATAATTTATAAAATTCATCTGATACATTTAATGTAACAAATTCATCTAATAAAATCATATGTCCAGTTGAACTAATTGGTAACCATTCAGTTATACCTTCAATAATACCAAATAGTATTGCTTTTAATATTTCCATATTTTCACCTACCTATTAAATTATAACATATTAATATGTTTTTTCATTACTTAAATTATTAACATATTCAGATATTAAATCTGGTTCAACATAATAAAATGTATCTTCATCATTAATATTGATAACCATATTTATGCCACCCATAACTTCTGTTTGTACATATTCTTGATAATCATCTGTTGAATCCTTTAATTTATTAATATCATTACCATCTTCATATAATTCTTTATAATAATCAATAAATAAATCTGTTTGATTAGCTTGTATTAATGAATCTTGCATCATTAATAAAGATGTATCATCCATTGATCTAATTATTAAATATGGGTTATCAATTCCTTTTTCTTTCATTTTCCATATTAATAAATCTACTCCACTATTAGCATAATCTGCTAAAGATATATCTAATGATGAACAAAGAGTTATTAATTCATATACTTCTGTTGTATATCCACCAGAATCAACATTAATTTTCTTTTGAGTTGCAATTGAAGTAATTGCATCTGCAATGGCTTCCAATCCTGAAAAACCTAAACATCCTGCTTCAGTTATTGCTCCTTTTTCATCTATTGTTATATACATATCGGATATATCAACCATGATTCTTTTATTTGGATCATATGCTCTTGTTGACCCATGACCAATAATTTCATGTATTAATACTTCAGAAGCTACTTTTGGATCATCTTTTACTATATTATTTATTTTAACTGATCCATCTAAATGATTAAATAAACCATATGCTCCATTTATTTCCTCAGGATTAACATATTCAACAGTTAATCTTGATAAATTATAATATAGAGTTGTTAAATCCATATTAAAGTTTGCTTCTTTTAAATTATCTAAACCTGTATTGATTATTTCTTTAATATTATCATCAATATTAGTATTTTGTTTTACTACATTTTTTAAATCATCATATGTAACATTTTCTATTCCTATATATTTTCCAAATTTATTAGGAGCACATTTAGTTTCATATGGATTATTTATATTTTGTGAAAAGTCTACTACTCCATATGATGTTTTATCTGCTAATACAATGCTTGATAAATTATACATATCATTTAATTCGCTTATATCTTCAACTCTAATCCCAATGTTTCTTAAACCTTGGATGGTTTCTTCTAAACTACCTGTTTCTTAAGGTTCAACAACAATTGGTTCTTCTATATTTTTTTCTATTTTAACATCTTCAGTTAAATACTCATGATAATCTTTTTCACCACATCCTGTTAAACCAGCTATAATTGTACTAGCTAATCCTAATGTGATTAATTCTTTCTTAAATTTGATTAATGGTTTTATATTTATTTTTTTATGTCCATATAAAGGATTAGGTGAAAATAAACTTCTATTTATATCTATATATTCTTCTAATGTAACATTAAATAAAGTATTATTATCTATTCTTAAAAAGAATCTATTACATTTTTCATCTAATAATAACATGTAATAATTATCTTTAAATTGAAATATATTACTTATTAACATTTCTTTTTTAGTATCTTTATTCATGTTATCACCTACTATATCAATTATAACATAGGTGAAAATTATACTAATTAAAAAAGATACTATTTTACATAGCATCTTTATTATGTAGTATGTGTAAGGAAGAGTATATTTTTTTATACTACAAATCTATATTAAATAGTATCTTCTTTCTTGCTAGCTAAAAAAGATACTTTATCAACTATTACTTCACTTATATATTTTTTCTCATTGTCTACTTCATAACTTCTATTTTGTAATCTACCTTTGATACCAACTAAATCTCCTTTTTTGCAATACTCTGCTGTATGAGCTGCAATTGCATTCCATAAAACACATCTAATGAAATCTGTTTCATATACACCATCTTCATTTTTATATGATCTTTGTACAGCTAAATTAAATGGTAATGTTTCAGTTCCATCTTCTAATTTCTTTACTACAGGATCTTCAGTTAATCTACCAATTAAATATACAAGGTTATGCATTATCTTCCTCCTTTCCATATACAAGATAACACTTTATTTAAAAAAAACAAAATTACACTTTTTAATAATTTGTAGTACCAATTTTTATTATTTGTATATTATTAAATTAATATTATTTTTATACAATAAAAAAAATATGCAAATTATTAAAGTTTGCATATTTTCTATTTTATTTTCTTCACTTTTTTATTTTTAGGTTCCTGTCTCTTATACACATCTGACGCTGCCGACGATCTTACGCGTGTA
>CALYOH010000097.1 GCA_945228905.1 uncultured Caryophanales bacterium | reverse complement strand
TTCTTAACAAAAGAGTGTTGCGTTTTGCAACAATTGTTTGATTTTTTCTTCATCACTCGGAGCGATTTCTTTAGTAGTATCTATATTTAATTTTTGTGCAATAATAAATGATATTGATTTTGCTTTTTTAATTTGAAATTCTTCTGGTGATATTTGATGAGAATGCAATTTAAAATATAGTTCTTTCATATTGTTCATATATGTTTCAAATCCATAACCATCTTTATTTATAATAATATGATTATAAGCTTCTCCAATTAAATTGCCTAATGAACTTATATTATGTCCTTTATCCCATTCTCTTTTTAGCATTTCAATCATAAAATTCGATGATAAAGCGCTATTAATATTTTCAATCATTTGTTGTTCTTGGTTTTGATACATACTTAAAAATTTATCTCTTGATATACTAGCTTGTCCGATCCTTTTTCCATCAAACATTTCAACAAATTTTTCTTCAGTTGATATAGATGCATCAAATCCATATTTACGAAATATTTCTTGAGATTCTTTTGTTCTTAATAATGGGGAAACAGCAAATACAGTATTTATGTTTTGATTATCTGGCATTTGTAGAATAACTGGAATTTTAGATAATGCGTCTTTTAATTTTTCATCAATAAATTTATAGTATTCTCTTAATCCCAACTTAGCAATGTCTGCTTTTATGCTTTCTGGAACAACATGAATATGCAAAGTATTGTTAGAAATTCTGCAATTAAAGAAATCATTTAATTCATAATGCTTTTCTTGAGGTTTATTTCTTTTTTCTTTATATTCTTCTATCATTTTATTTACTAGTTCTGTTATTTCATTCTGTATAGTTTCTATATCTTTTTCTGAATTAGAATACATTTCTATAGCTTTATTTATTTTTTCTTCATTTATAAAATTCGGTATTTGTTGATTTAGATTATTTGATATATTAATTATAAAATTTTTAACAATATTATTTTTTTCTTCAATAGACATAACAATCAACTCCAATTACACAATCTATCTTATATAAATATTATATCATTAAATCAATGTGTTCTATTAAATTGCAAAATAATGTTTACATAATTAAAATTATAGTTAAAATCAATATAGTGATTGATTTAAAATCAGTCGTTTAGGAGTTGTAGATTTCTTTGTTACTCACTCCATAAAAAAATATAACTAGATTTAATAGTCTAGTTATATATATTATATTTAATGTTTTGTTTTAGACATTATTATTTCATATTCATCCAAACTTCTACGTTTTTGATTTATTTCTTCAGATACCATATCTATATATTCATTCATTGCTTTAATGTCATCTTCTGTGTATTTATTTAATAAGAATTTTTTTATACATCTATTAGCTATATTATCCGCATATCTTCTTAGAGGAGATGTTACATGTGAATAGTAATCAATTCCTAAACCATAATGACCATCATTTATTCTTGTATAATATGCTCTTGGGAATAGATTTTTTATCATTTCTAAATCTTTGACCATTTGATCTGTTTTTTGTCTCAGCTTTAATCTTTCTTGTAAATCTGTTAATTCTTTTAATTTATCTTCATCAACTACGTGACATCTATAGATAAATGGTAATTCTTTTTCATCAAATGTTTTTGCTACATTGTAATTAGCATATATCATTGCTGATTCAACAATTCCTCTTGATACTGATGTATCTCTTAAATTGTGGAATTCATGATATATTAAGTCTTCATTGTATACTTGTTTGAGTATAGCTGAAACTTGATTTAATAATATAAGTGTTTCTTCAATGTTTTTATCATATGTTCCATGTCTTAATATATAATCAAATTGATCATATGTCATATCTTTTGTAATTATTATTGGTTCTGCTTTAATATCAAATTTAATAATACTTCCTGTTCTAGAATCAATATCAAAGTAATATGACATTCCATATGTTCTTTTACCTTCATTTAATCCCATTAAGTCTCTTGATAGATTTAATGGATACATAGATATAGATGAATCTCCCATATATAATGATCTAGTTCTTTTTCTTGCTTCATCATTTATTATACTATCCTCTTTTATATAAGCGGTTGGATCTGCAATGTGAACACCTAAATGATATATTCCATCTTCGAATGATATTGATAACCCATCATCTATTTCACATGCACCTTCACCATCAAATGTATATATTGATGATTTGAATGTTGGTTCTTCTATATTTTGGTTAACTATATATATTTGTTTTGCTTCAGATTTGTGTGCTTCTTTAAATACATCATGAACTTCATATTTATAATTCATATATGAAATGTTTTCATCTTCTTTATCTCCATTTAATTTTAATAAAGCAGAATTTGTATAAAAATACATCTTTTCTTTAGCTCTTTGTGATAATAATCTAATATGATTTTCTCTAAATTTATTTATTTTGTTTAAAAGTAATTCTTTTTCAACATCAGTTATATTAAACTTATCTGATTCTAATATAGTTGTTAATACTTTATCATAGTAAATTAAATCATCTAT
The DNA here is from genome assembly GCA_945228905.1 of uncultured Caryophanales bacterium. Classification (GTDB taxonomy): domain Bacteria; phylum Bacillota_I; class Bacilli_A; order RF39; family UBA660; genus UBA3789. The sequence continues at coordinate 1,170 of CALYOH010000097.1, read as the reverse complement.
TGGTCCTAGATTTGGTTTAGATATATAAACATTTAATGCTTCCAAGTATTTATTTAATACTACTTCGATTAGAGGTATTCCTTTTTTATTTAATGAGTTAACCATATGTGGGAATTTTTCACATGCTGTTCTAAAGAAATTTATGTTTTTTAAATCAAATATAATAAAGTATATATATTCTTCTTTTGAAGGATCATATTCAATAGGAGAATTATAGTAAATACGTAACATGGTTTCTTCCATTTTATTCATTATTCTATGAAGAGATCCTACTTTAGCTTTTTGTTTATCTGTTAATCCTTCTTTTGGTATTGTATGAAGAATGTTTCTCATTTCGTTGTGTATATAAGTAAATCTATCATATAGTTGAATTTGGATTTCTTTTGCATAGCGTAGATTTTCAACTAAAATATCAAACCCTTGATATAGATAATCATAGTTACTTTCTTCGTCTAAATTAAATTTTAATGTTTCTTCTTCTAATATATCAACTATTGCTATAGATATTTTATTTTTATTTCTTGCTAATAATTCTGTATTGTTATTCAATAATAATTTTTTTATATGTTGATTATATGCCATAAACCCTCCCGATTATATCTATTATCATTATACCATTTAAGTTTAATTATTTATAGATTATTTGACACTTAATGGGTTATAATAAGAAATGAAAGGTGTGTTTATATGAAGACTTGTGTAGTTATTTATAATCCTAACAGTGGACATACATTAGAAAAAACCAAATTAACTAAATATAAGAAAATCATTGAAAAATATGGTTACACCCCTACATTTATTGGAACTCAATACAGAGGTCATGCAAAAGAAATAGTTAGTCATTTAGGATATGTTGATTTAGTTATTTCTATGGGTGGAGATGGAACATTTAATGAAGTTGTATACGGAAATATACAAAGAAAAAGAAGATTAATACTTGCTCATATTCCTGTTGGTACTACTAATGATGTTGGTACTATGTTTGGATATGGTAAGAAGATAGAAGAAAATTTAAAATTATGTTTAACAGGAGAAGTTAAAGATATAGATATACCTATGGTTAATAATAGACCATTTGTATATGTATGTGGATTTGGTAAATTTATGCAAATACCATATGAAACTCCTAGAGAAGATCTGTCTCTTATACACATCTGACGCTGCCGACGA
>CALYOH010000096.1 GCA_945228905.1 uncultured Caryophanales bacterium | reverse complement strand
GCAATTCAGGAATATCTATGAGTACATTACAAGGATATAATGAAAGAATATATGGACAAGATTTTTTAATTGCAGATCCTTCATATAATCAGAGTTTGTTAGAATCATTAAAAATTACTAGTGAAGCAGATAATAGCCAGGAAAAAAAGAATTCTTCTATTATGGTTTTAAATGCAACTAGGGTAAATGGTTTAGCAGGTAACTTAAAAACAGAACTAGAGAAATTAGGATATGTTAATATAAGTACTGGAAATTTTGATAAAAGTAAGGAATCAAGTATATTATCAAATAATAAGGATTTAAAAAAATTATTAAGTAATGATACAGGAATTAAAAATCTTTCAAAGAATAAAGACTCAGAATATCAAGATTATGATGCAGTAATAATAATTGGTGAAGATTATTTAGAGTTTGAATAAAATACATTTTTAGTTTAGAGTTAAGAATGTAGAGTTAAGAGTTTTAATTTAAGGTCTATAATGACTTTAAAAATAATGTGTGACAAATTGTAATTATCAGTTTAAGCAATAATTCTTAATTCTTAATTCTTAACTCTTAATTATTTAAGGGAGGATAAAAGTATGAGTACTTTAGAAAAAAGCGTAGAAAAAGGCTTTGAAGGAAGAAAGATAAGAGAATATCTAAAGGAAGAGATGGGATTATCATCAAGACTTATAAGAGGAGCTGCTATGGATGAAAGAATACTAGTAAATAATACTCCTGTAAGAATGAATTATGTTCTAAAAGAAAATGATAATATAGTAATTAATTTAAATAAAAAAGAAACTCAAAATATTGAGCCAGAAAAAATAGATATAGATATAGTTTATGAAGATAGTGAAATTATAGTTGTAAATAAAGGGCCTAATATGGTTGTTCATCCAACTAAAAGATATCAATCAGGAACATTAGCAAATGCATTATTATATTATTTTAAAGAAACTAATCAAGATTGTATAGTAAGACTTGTTAGCAGACTTGATATGGATACATCAGGATTAATAATAATAGCTAAAAATCAATATGCCCATATGGAATTATCTAATAATATGCAACAAAATGAAATAGATAAAAGATATCTAGCTTTAGTTCATGGTCATATGGAGCAAATGGAAGGCACAATAGACAAACCAATATATAGACCAGAACTTGAAGGAAATATGAAAAGGGTTGTAGATGAGAGAGGACAAAGAAGTATCACTCACTATAAAGTCATTGAAAGATTAAAGGATGCAGATTTAGTGGAATGTTTACTAGAAACAGGTAGAACACATCAAATTAGAGTACATTTATCTTCATTAGGTCATCCTATTTATGGAGATACTTTATATGGATATGAAGAAGATTCTGAAATTATGCCAAGACAAGCACTTCATGCATATGGATTGAATTTTAAGTCACCAAAAACTAAAAAAGAGCTTGAATTAAGAGCTGAATTACCAAATGATATAAAAACATTATTAGAAAAGCTAAGAAAGTAAAATAAAAGAGTTAGAGATAAACTTCTTAAGGTAGTTTATTTCTAACTCATAACTTTTAATTAAAAATTATGTTTATTTCTTATATAAGAACGTCTTGCTAAAAATCTTTTTTTTCGTCTTTTATGACGTTTTATTGATATTATTATCATAAATAATACAATTATTATAACAATAGCTATTATTCCAAGAATAAAATATTTACTTAAAATAATTTTTGTTAGAGTATTTTTCACCATAACTTCAGTAGTATATTCTCTATCTATGCCACTAGCTAATTTAATATTAGAGACTTTATTACCATTAATTAAAAGTGAAGCATCAAATAAAATATCGCCTTCTTTAATTGAGGTAGTTGTCAAGTTCTTATGATCATATTCTACAGATATTTTCACATTATTTATATTTTCTCCCTTGCTTAAATCAAATGTATAATAACAATCTTCAGTTGATAATAAGGGAATAGACGTAGAATCATCTATATAATAGTCATCTAATTTATAACCTTTAGAAATAACCTTTTCTGTTTTAAAGTTTTCAAATCCCCAATCAAATAATTGTCCTACACTTGTATATAAACCATCTTTATCAGTTGCATTTAAGAATGCACCAACTATAGTTTGATTATCTTTTTTAGCTACAGCTGTATATGAATGATTTGCAGCTACAGTATAGCCAGTTTTACCACAATAAGCATATTGATATTTGTAGTTTGAATTTTCTTTAAGTAGAGGATTTTTATTAGTTGCCCACTTTTCACTGCCATCTGAAAATGGATGAGTTTCATAAAAATAAGATGGAGTTCTAGCTATTCTAACAAAATCTTCATTTTCAGATGCATATTTCATTATTAAAGCTAAGTCATGAGCTGTAGTTAAGTGTCCTTCTTCAGTTAATCCACTTGGATTTTTAAAATTAGTATTAGTTGCACCAAGCTCTTTAGCTTTTTCATTCATTAATTTTGAAAATTCTTCATTTGAACCAGATATGTATTCTGCAATAGCCTCAGCACAATCATTTCCAGATTCTAAAAGTAACCCTAAAAGTAATTCTTCTATTGTATAAGTTTCACCTTGAGCAAGTCCAATTGCAGAACCATCTGCTAATGGTGGATTTTCACCTATAGTAACTTCTTCATCTAATTTACAATTTTCTAATGCAAGTATTGCTGTCATTACTTTAGTAGTTGAAGCAGGCATATATTGGACGTTAGCATTTTTCTCGTAAAGTACTTTTCCTGTAGTTGCATCCATAAGGTAAACACCTTCAGAATATAAATTAGGTACTGCAAAAGAGCTTATTGTTGTTAAATTCGTTAGTATGCTTGTAAGTAAAAACACTAAAGCAAAGGTTTTGCATAATAAATTTTTCATAAATTTCTCCCTTAAGTTACATTTTGTACGTTATAAGTTTAGCAAAAAAATAAGAAGAATTCTATAGATAAATTCATTATAAAAGTTTAGATATGGAATTTATGTTAATAATTATAATTAAGTATATAAGGAGGTAATATAATGAAAAAATTAAAAAATAAAAAAGTAATAGGAATAATGATATTCTTATTTATAACAGTAAGTGTATCATTATTAACATATGGAAAGAATAGAAATAATGTTTTTAAAGATGAATATATGCAAAATATTTTTATAGATGAAGATAGTATTAGTACTGAGGAAGAAAATATGAATACAGATTATTTACAAAATTTTCAGGAAGAAAATAATAATCTGACTATTGAAAATAAGGTAGCGGATACTACTTTAGAAACAGTTTCTAATAATACAATAGTAGTTGAAATTAAAGGGGAAGTAATGAATCCAGATGTTTATACTTTAAATGAAGGAAGTATAATTAAAGATTTAATTGAAGCAGCAGGAGGATTAACACAAGACGCAGATATTTCAAATATAAATAGAGCTAAAGAAATAAAAAATCACGAATTAATAATAATTAGAAATATAAATGATCTTAATATAGAAGAGGAATATGCAACGGAAGATAAAGAAATAAATGAAGAAAGTGATGATGGAAAGATCAGTATAAATGACTCTGATTTAAGTAAGTTAAAAGAAATTCCTGGAATAGGAGAAGTAAAAGCTAATTCTATAATTTCATATAGAGAAAAAAATAATGGATTCAAATCTATTGAGGAATTAAAGAATGTTGATGGAATAGGAGAAAAAACTTTTGAAAAAATAAAGGATAGTATTAAATTGTA
>CALYOH010000095.1 GCA_945228905.1 uncultured Caryophanales bacterium | reverse complement strand
ATAACTTTAATATTAATTTTATTTATCATAATATCTATTATTGCCCCTACTATAATTCCAATTGTATAACATACTAAATCACTCCATAAGAATCCAAAACCTAATATTAGCCCTCCTAAAGTTGTATTTCTTATAGCATCTATCCAAGGTGCATGATATAACTGACTTATTTCTATGCTATATGAGCAAATTATTGCCCAGGAAATAATAAATATTGTGGATTTTTTGTTGAATAAAAACGCAAATAATAGAAATACCATAAGTGCCCATAGTATATCTCCTGAATATAATTCTATTATTTTAGGTAAGCCACTTATTTTTCTTGATAATAATCCTAATACCATAACTATTATTGTTAATATTAAATATAATAATCTATTTCTTTTCAAATAACCTCTCCCCCATACCCTTAAATTATAATAGTTTTATTAGCTTTATTAATCATACTTGCTGGAATCTCTTCATGAAGCTCCCATACAAAGCTAATGGGTTTATCACCACTATGACTTCTGTACTCACATGTACCTAAGTAAGTAAATGGTGATGTAAGTCCATCTCTAGTTTTATATTCTCTAACAAAAAGAGCAATCTTGTTACCAGTTTTTAAATGATTGATATATCTTTGTCCTGTTGTACTTTGTATTGATGTTTTACTTTGAGTTTGCCAGTGAAATAACTTTTCATTAATTGCATAATCTTCATAAAGTGTAGATGGTGAAAAGTCTTTATCACTCTTATTTAATGTTATAAAAAATATATCTGTTTTCTTATCTTCAAAATACTTAACACCTTCTCTAAAAGCTGGCTTTTTCTCTTCATTAAAGTATCCAAAAGCAGCCATAATTACATCAGTTGTATAATCACAATGTAAATCTAAAGGACAATCAAAGCCTAAATCAACTTTCTTATCTATAAATTCAATATGTTTATAATTATAGCTTAATATATCACAAACTTCTTTCATCATAGTTTTATTGCGAAGTAATTTATTAATTCCTTCATTTATAGAAGATAACCCTACTTTATTAGGTGCATCATTATAGAAAATATAATACATCATATTTAGCATTAATTTTTCTTCATTATCAAAATCAACTTCTGAAATATTATCATAGTTATTAATTATGCTAACAATAAATTCTATGAATCTTCTTGAATTAATAAATAATAAATTATATAGCTTTTTAGTTATTATATCTTCATTTTCATCATAAAAATCCTCTTTTTCTTCTGCAAGTACACACATTCTTGAAAAACTTCTATCTTTACTCTTACCATAAAAATCTGTTAAGGATAAATTATGATAATCTAAAAAGTTTTCTAAAGTTAATTCTAAATCTGTATCACCTTTAAATGTTCTAAGCTTACTTATTAAGTTTGCTTTTGTATTAGCTGCAGATTTTATATTTCTTAAAATATATTCTTTAGCTTCTTTTTCTAATTGAATATAACATCCCTTAGGTAAAGTTAAAAATCCATTTTCAATATACTCTTTTACAGACTTATTAGTTCTACCAATTAGTGATCTAAACTTTTCCTCAAAGTTATAATTTTTATGTGCTTGCCCAACATAATCAAGAACAGTTAAACATTCTTTTCCTTCACTTAGTCTTAATCCTCTTCCTAGTTGTTGTAAAAATACAGTTAAGCTCTCTGTTGGCCTTAAAAATAAAATAGTATTAACTTCTGGAATATCAACACCTTCATTATATATATCAACAACAAAAATAAACTTTATTTCTCCATTAACTAATCTTTCCTTAGCATTATTTCTATCTTCTTTTTTACTTTCATCTGTTAATGCTAATGATGGAATTCCAGCTTCATTAAATCTTAAAGCCATAAATTTTGCATGCTCTTTACTTACACAGAATCCTAGCCCTACTACTTCATTTATATCTGTAATATATTTATTTAAACTTGCAAGTATATTATTAACTCTTATATCATTACCTGTATAAACTTTATCTAATTCACTTATATTATAGCCTTTTCTTTGCCATTTAAGCTTGGATAAGTCTACTGAATCAGATACTGCAAAATATTGAAATGGACTTAATAACTTTCTATCTATTGCTTCTGGTAATCTTATTTCTCCTGATATTCTATCTTCAAAATATTTAAATATATCTTTATTATCATTTCTTTCAGGAGTTGCAGTTAATCCTAATAATACTTTAGGCTTATAATAACTTAATAATCTTTGATATGATGGTGCAGCTGCATGGTGAAATTCATCAACTATAATAAAATCATAGTAATCTTCTGATGTTATTTCACATAAATCTTTGCTATTTAAACTTTGTATAGAAACAAATAAATGATCTAAGTTTTCAGGAGTTCTTCCTCCTACCATTAATTCACCAAAATTATTATTTTTTAATATTGCTCTAAAGGTATCTCTTGCTTGTTTTAATATTTCTTCACGATGAACTACAAACAATAACCTATTAGCCTTACCCCCATTTTCTTTACAAAAATCTTTGTAGTCAAAGGCTGAAATTACGGTTTTACCTACACCAGTTGCAGCAATAACTAAGTTTCTATTTTTATTGAAAATCTTTCTTTCAACTTGTAATTTTTCTAATATTTCTTTTTGATAAGCATATGGTCTTATATCAAAAGTAAAGTTTAAATCATTATCACTATCTTTTTGTTCTTTTCTTAATGATCTTTGTAATCTTCTTTTATCTTCTTCTGTTCCATTGTAAGAAACAAATTCTGAATCATTCCAATAACTTTCAAAGGTAGCTTCAAACTTCTTTATAATATCAAAGGAATCTTGTTCTGTTATTTTTAAATTCCATTCTAATCCTGAAGTTAATGCAGCATTTGAAAGATTTGATGAACCTATATATGCAGTTGTAAAGCCTGTTTCTCTTTTAAACATATAAGCCTTTGCATGAAGTCTTGTTCTATCTGTATCATAAGAAATTTTAATTTCTGTATTAGGTAGCTTACTTAACTCTTCAATAGCTTTAACATCTGTAGCTCCCATATATGAAGTAGTTATTATTCTTAGTTTTTTATTATTGTTTATTGTTGCTTCCTTTAAGCTTTCAATAATACATCTTATTCCACTCCACTTTACAAAGGAAACTAATAAATCTATAGAATCACAGGATAGTATTTCTTTATTTAATTCTCCTAACATGTTAGGTTCTTGTCCTGATCCTGTGAATAGTGAACTTTGTGATAATGGAGTTACTGGTCTTGTTGCTTTTTTACTGTTTAATGCTCTTTTATTGTTTACTTTTGAATATAAAGCTGTTAGCATTTCTCCATTTTTATCTATTTCATATTTTTTAATGTCTTCTTCATTTGACACTTTGCTTAATATGTTAATTATGTCATTACAAGCTTCTATTTGTTTTATTAGTTTTTCGCTATCTTCTTTTTCTTTATCTCTAATGTAGTTTAGGGATTTTCTTATTATTTGTGATATGTATTGTGAAAGGATTGCTTTTGCTTCTTCTTTATCTATTTTGTCTTTATCTATAATGAATTTTTCTTGTTCTAAGTTATTTAGTTGTTGTTGTATTTCTTTGTTTATTATTTGCTCGTATAGGCCTTCTTTCAATCTTGCTCCCTCCATTGTTATTTCTTTATCTTTTAATTTTATCATATTTAGGTATAAGATTTATATTTAAGTCTGTCTCTTATACACATCTGACGCTGCCGACGATCTTACGCGTGTA
>CALYOH010000094.1 GCA_945228905.1 uncultured Caryophanales bacterium | reverse complement strand
TTTATTAGTGTTTTTTACCAAAATTAATAATTATTGATGATGTTTCACGTGAAACTATGTTGTTATGTTTAATTTTTTATAATAAAAAATATTTCCCGGGAAATTAATTTGGTGATGTTTCACGTGAAACATGTAAATAATTTAAATAATAATTGATTTATTTGTAACTTTATAATACAATAAAAACGTGCAATGGAAGTGATTGAACCAGGTCAGGATCGGAAGGTAGCAGCCTTAAGGTCCTCCTTCCATGTGCACTTTTTATTTTTGGAGGAATTATGAATAAGGATTATTTAAATGAAGCATTTAAAAATGCTAAAATTGCTTATGATTTAGGTGAAGTGCCAATTGGTGCAGTGATTGTAAAAAATGGCGAAATAATTAGTGAAGCATATAATAAAAAAGAGAGTATGAATTGTTGTACTGCTCATGCTGAAATACTAGCAATTACTGAAGCTTCTAAGAAATTAAATAATTGGAGATTTGAAAATTGCGATATTTATGTAACACTTGATCCATGTCCAATGTGTGCCAGTGCTATAAAACAAGCTCGTATTAAAAATGTATATTCTGCATTAAGTAATTCTGATTCTAATAATAAAAATATAATAAATGAAATATTTAAAAGTGACTCAGTTAATCCATCAGTAAACTTTGTTTCAGATCTTGATTCTACTAAGTCACAAATTATTCTTAATAAATTTTTTCAAAAACAAAGAAATAGCTAAAATCTTTGTTTTTATTATGCTATAATAAGTTTTGAGTGGAGGTAGTATTATGTATCATGCTTTATATAGAAAATATCGACCATTAGATTTTGGTTCTGTAGTTGGTCAAGATCCAATTGTTAAAACATTAAAAAATTCTATTATTAATATGAATTATTCTCATGCTTATATGTTTTTTGGACCGAGAGGTACTGGTAAAACCACACTTTCTAAAATATTTGCAAGAGCTATAAATTGCTTAGATTCAAAGGATGGAGAAGCATGTGGAAAATGTGATTCTTGTATTAATTCTTTTTCTAATGATTGTATTGATATTATTGAAATTGATGCAGCCTCTAATAATGGTGTAGATGAGATAAGAGAATTACGTAATAAAATATCTCTTGTACCAAGCCAATTAAAATACAAAGTATATATAATAGATGAAGTACATATGCTTTCAATTGGTGCTTTTAATGCTCTTTTAAAGACTCTTGAAGAACCACCTGAACATGCTATTTTTATTCTTGCAACTACTGATCCTCAAAAAGTACCAGATACTATAGTTTCGCGTTGTCAATGCTTTTCTTTTATGAAAATATCTCAAGAAGCACTTGTGGAAAGATTAAATTATGTTTGCAAACAAGAAAAAATTAAAATAGAGAAAGAAGTTATAGATAAAATAGCTTTATTATCAGATGGTGGATTAAGAGATGCTTTAGGTTTCCTTGATAAAATGGTTTCTTATACATCTGAAAAGATTACTATGTCTGATTTTAATGATGTTAATGGATATATTTCTGATGATGAATTGGATTCTTTTATTAATGATTTACTTAGTGGATCTATTGATAAAGTATTAGTTAGTATTAATAATTTTAATTCAAGTGGTAAGAACCTTATTCAAATTGTTGTACAGTTAATTAATTATATTAGAAATGTTATTGTTGATTATTATTTAAAGAAAACTAATATTAATTATTCAATTGATTTATATCAAGATTTAATTAATTTATTTAATGAAAATTTAATTAATATGAAAAAAAGTGACAATACTAAAATTTACTTTGAAATGCTTATTTTAAAGTTTATTAATGATAAAAAATTAACTGAAATCGTTGATATACAACAAAATAGCATACCTGTGGATAAAAAAAATTCAGATGATACTACTACTATAATTTCTAATTTTGATGATAATAAAGTGTTTTTAAAAGAAGTAGAAGAAGAACAAAATATAGAAGAAGTCGAAGAATCTGTTGAAGAAAAAAAAGAGGTTAAAAATAGTAAATCTAAAACTACTGATGTTAAAGAAAATAACTCCGTAGATGAAGATGTACCTAAAATATTAAATATTGATGAAGTAATGAAGATTAGAATTAATAATACTTTTGCTACTGCAACTAAACCTATTTTGAAAAATATACTTTCTTGTTTTGAAAAATTAAGAGATTATACTTTTGATCAAGATTTTGGTTTTATTGTATGTTCTCTACTGGATGGTACTGTAAGAACTGCTGGTAAAGATAGTTTTATTATTAGTTATGAATCTGATGCTTTAGTTAAATCTAATTTAAGTAATTTATTAAAATTAGAGAATACATTTAATAAAATTAATGATTTAAATTATAAGATTGCTATTATTAGTGATGATGAGTGGAATACTTTAAAAGAAAAATACATTGAAAATTATAAAAATAATATTTCTTATGATATTATTGAAGAACCTGAACTTATATTTGAAGAATCAAATAAAAATGATATAATATCAAGTAGTGCTGTTGAACTATTTGGTAGTGATATAGTTGAAGTAGAATAGAGGAGTGATTATATATGAATATGCAAGCTATGTTAAAACAAGCTCAAGCTTTACAAAGGGATATGATGAAGGCGAAAGATGAAATTGATTCAACTGAATTTGTTGGCGAAAATTCATTTGTTAAGGTTACTTTAAAGGGTAATAGAGAAGCTATAAAAGTTGAAATTGATTCTGAATCTTTAGATAAAGAAGATATTGAGGCTTTAGAAGATATGATTGTTTTAGCAATCAATGATGCTAATAAAAAAATAGATAAAATGACAGAATCTAAAATGGGTAAATTTGGTAATATTCCAGGATTATTCTAATTATTATGTATCCAGATAGTATCAAGAATCTCATTGAATCATTTAAAAGTTTACCTGGTATTGGTGAGAAGACTGCTGAGAGATTAGCATTTTCTGTTTTAGATTTGGAAGAAGATCAAGTTGAATTCTTTTCTGAAAGTTTAGTTTCTGTTAAAGAAAAAATACATAAATGCTCTAATTGTAATGTTCTTACTGAAGATTATTTGTGTTATATTTGTGCTGATAATCTTAGAAATTCTAAGATTTTATGTGTTGTTGCAGATACTAAGAGTGTTTTCTTATTTGAAAAGTTAGGTATGTTTAATGGTAAATATCATGTTTTAGATGGTTTAATTTCACCGTTAGATGGTATTAATCCAGAAGATATTGCACTTGATAAACTTATTGATAGAATTCATAAAGAAAAATTTGAAGAGATTATTTTTGCTTTTAAACCAAGCATTGAAGGTGAAACAACTGCTTTATATATTAAGAAAATACTTGAAGGATTAGATATTAAAACTACTAGATTAGCTAGTGGTGTACCAATAGGTGCAGATATGGAATATGTCGATAGTCTTACATTAGAGAGAGCTTTAAATGATAGAAAAGAAATAGAGTGATGATATGGGAAACAGATCTGTTATAAAAGATAATTTTATTAGTTATATAGATAATTTAGTTATAAATAATAAGATTTCTCATGCATACTTAATTGAAGTAGACAATTATGATGAAGATTTAAAGTATATTTATGATTTTATCAAAATGATATTAATAAATTGTAAATATGAGAGTTTAGACAGTAATAATGATATTGTTAAATTGATTGATTCTAATAATTATCCTGATATTAGAGTTATTTCTACTGAGTCTTCTAATATTAAAAAAAATCAATTAATTGAATTACAAG
>CALYOH010000093.1 GCA_945228905.1 uncultured Caryophanales bacterium | reverse complement strand
TAACAGCATAAGACAAAATTCGGGCTACCTCCGGGGAGCATCCATTATATGGATGTCCCCGGAGTAGCTCTATTTTTATGCCAAAATATAAAATTTTTATTAAATCTCTTTGTAATAAATAACAAAAAAGATTAAAAGAATAGAGATTATAATACAAATATAATGTATAATTAGAAATAAAAGTAAAAAATGCTTTGCAAATGGTCAATAAATAATACTAATGTAATAAATGTAGAAGCTAAATTGAGGAGGAGAATGAATAGAAAGATGCAAGATATGACTATTTTAATAACAATGGAAACAAATAACAGATCTAATGCAAATCTAATAGAAGAAAATAAAATAGAAACAGATATAACAATAAAATATAATAATAAAATCACTGATGAAACAAAGATATTAGAAAATGAGCAATTAGTACAAGAATTAGAAGAACAAATATGGTTATTAGAAGTTGTTGCATCGAAGCAGAGTAAGGATGTTAGTGAAATAACAATTAAGGATTTAAAAGATATAAGAGAGGTATCAATAAATTCTACAAGTATTCCTAATAATTCTGTCATTCCAAAAATAATTGGAAGGTTTGAATCTTTAAAATCAATTAAGGTTAATGGAGATGAATCATCTTGCAATCTATATTATCCGTTAAACACCTTTCAAACAAATGGAAATTTAGTTAGGATATCTAAAGAAATAGGAAAATGTATAAACTTAGAAGAAGTAAACTTTTCTTTTAATAATCTAAAATACTTACCAAAAGAACTATTTAGAATTGAAAATATAACTAAACTAAATTTAAGTAGCACAGCTTTAAAAAGAATTGATGGAATAACAAGTGAAATATGTAATTTAACAAACTTAACACACTTATATTTAAGCTCTACCTATATTGATATTAATGATGTGAAAAGTTTAGCTTTTTTAGAAAATTTACAAGTTTTAGATATAGCTTCTAATATGATTGTGGGGGATATAAAGGAAGTATGTGATAACATTAAAGTAAGTGAAAAATTGGATATGCACATTAATTCTTTTTATGGTAATGGGAAGTACTTACTTAACTATGATGATGGTGTTACAATATATTGCTATTCAAATTTAATATATTTTTCAAATGAAGATGTAGTAAAATTTGAACAATATAATGAAAGAGAAAAGGATAAGAATTATGGTTATAGGGAATTTGCAGGGAATATTTATAATAATAGATTTGCAAAGTATAAGAATAATAAATCAACTTCAAAGATAGCTAACATGAATAAAGATATTACTATTAAAAAGGGGAGTAATATTAATGAAATATATAGTTTATATAAAGAAGGAATTAGAGTTTTAAATTATTACCTAGAAGTTGAGCACTTAGATAATAAAGTATTTAGAGAAAAGATTCCTTATAAAATAAATATAAAAAATCTAGAGTTATTTAATGAAAGTGGAATAGCTATAAAAGATGGAATAGCTAAGATAGAAGTTAAGTATGATGATGAAGCTATTTTATTATGTGGATAATTGATTGCTAAGAAGATAAAATACCTTAGTAGAAAGATATAAATATTTTTTTACTAAGGTATTTAAAATAATCCCACTACAAAAATAAAGTAAAAAATGGTAGAATAATATAATAAATACAAGAAATGTGGTTTGGTGGGAGAAGTATAATGGTAAGAGTGCGAGTTGGTAAAAAAAGAGTAATAATTGGATTAATTATAGTTATTGCAATAACTATAATTGCTACACTTGGTATTGGTGGAATTAAAGTAGTAAATGCAAAGAAAATAAGTAGTTCATTAGAATTAGGAATTAATTATTTAACAGAAGGAAAATATGATAAAGCAAAAGAAGAGTTTTTAAAGGTAAAATCAATAGATAATAATCATGAAGAGGCAATAGATTTAATAGAGTTGACTGATGACTATGTAGAATTAGAAAATCTATATCAAAGTAAAGAGTATGTATTAGCTTTAGAGTTAATTGATAAAATCAAAGATAATAAATATTTAGAGTATATTGAAGAAAAAGTTAATGAACTTTCAGTATTTATTGAGCAAAAGATAGCTATAATAAATGAAATAGATAATATAGATATTAAAATTGATACATTAATAAGCGAAAATAAATATGAAGAAGCTATTAGTTTAATTAATGAATATTTAGGACAAGACTTAGAAGAAGAGTATTCAAATAAACTAAATACTTTAATGAGTAATGTTAATGATTCTAAAACTTCTTATGAGGAAGAGCAACAGAGAATAGCTGAAGAAATGAGATTAGAGGAAGAAAGAAAAGCTGAAGAAGAAAGAAAAAAGCAAGAAGAGCTTGCTAAGCAAGAGTCAGAAAATAAGAAAGAAGAAAGTAGTACAAATAGTGGAAGTGTTAACTTAGGAACTAATGAAGTAAATGAAGGTATATATCAATTAGATGCTGCAGAAATGGCGTTACAAGTAGTTAGAAGAGAGCATCCTGGATATGGACCACATTATTTCGAGAGAGGCCTTGTTACAGAGGGTGAATGGCGTTGGGCATTTGTATTTCTTAAACTTGAGGATCCAAATGCTGCAAGTATAGAGGATAGTAATATAATTGGACAAGTTGGATATACAGTAAATGCAAAAACAGGTGAAGTAAAGCAAGAGGACTGGTTAGTACAATAGATTCGACAAAATACGGGCTACCTCTGAGGTTAATCCATATATTGGATTAACCTCAGAGATAGCCCTATATTCTGTTAATTTATATTTTGTTTAATTTCTAGAGTTGTCCTACATAGAATGGTTTAGCTGTACTCATATAAAGATCATCTTTACTTGATACAAAGGATAAAATAATTCCTTTTATAATGTGGAATTGTTTTATGTTTATGTAGATTGATTTGTGGTATATAATATAGATAATTATTAATTTGTTTAGGAGGAAGAACTATTGAATTTAAGTAATAGTATTATAAATGAGATAATAGATATATCTAAAAAATATTATGGGATTAATAAGGTAGTTCTTTTTGGTTCAAGAGCAAGAGGGGATAATGAATTAAAAAGTGATATAGATTTAGCTGTATATTGTGATAGTGATTTATCCTTATTTATAGAAGAAATTGAAAATACTACGCATACACTTTTAGAATTTGATTTTTCAGATATGAATAATATAGTAGATGATTTTTTTATAGAACAAGTAGAAAAAGAAGGGATAGTATTATATGAGAAGTGTTGAATTTAAATATATGAATTTAAAAAAAGCTTATTTAAGATTAAAAGAAGTTAGTGATATGTATGATGGTAAAAATGATATAATTAGGGATAGCCTTATACAAAGATTTGAATTTACATATGAGCTTACTCATAAAACATTAAAGGAATTTATGAAGTATTTAGGAGTAACATTAGAAAATTCATTCCCAAGAACTATATATAAGAAAGCTTATGTTAATAATTTAATTTCGGATGATAGTGTTTGGATTAATTTATTAGAAGATAGAAATTGCACTTCACATATTTATAATGAAAGCTTAGCAGATGAAATTGCTAAGAGAATTGTTGATAAATATGTAGATGCAATAGGTGAACTTGTAGATAATTTAGAAAAGCTATTGTAATAATATAGGGTAAAAATATTAGAAGATAAAATTAATTTTATGAATTTTTAAGTTTGATTTTGCAGTATGTAATATATATTTTAAATAGTATAGTGTATCTGTTATATAAAAATGTTGGTAACAACATTCTTATATAACAGAATGCCTATAGAGAAAAATAGGTATGTTAATAGATAAAGTCTAATGAAGGATTAAATGTGAAAAAATGTGTTAATACTCATAA
>CALYOH010000092.1 GCA_945228905.1 uncultured Caryophanales bacterium | reverse complement strand
GTTAATGGAATGGATAAAGATGCTGCTGGTAGAACATCTGGACAAGGATTCTATTATTTAATTGGAGATATTGCAAGACTTCATGAAGCTATGATTGCTTATGGAAGAGATTATATGATTGATCAAGGATTTACTTATGCAATTCCTCCATTTATGATTCATAGTGATGTTGTTACTGGAGTTATGTCTTTTCCTGAAATGGAAGCAATGATGTATAAAATAGAAGGAGAAGATTTATATTTAATTGGTACTTCTGAACATTCTATGATTGGTAAATTTAAAGATCAAATTATTAAGAAAGAAGAATTACCTGTTCATATGACAAGTTACTCTCCATGTTTTAGAAAAGAGGGAGGTTCTCATGGTCTAGAAGAAAGAGGACTATATAGAGTTCACCAATTTGAAAAACAAGAGATGATTGTTATATGTGAGCCAGAAGAATCAATGGATTGGTATAACAAGATGTGGAATCATACTGTAAATATCTTTAGAAATATGGATATTCCAGTTAGACAATTAGAGTGTTGTAGTGGAGATTTAGCTGATTTAAAAGTTAAATCATGTGATATTGAAGCATGGAGTCCAAGACAACAAAAGTATTTTGAGGTTGCTTCTTGCTCTAACTTAGGAGATGCTCAAGCTAGACGTTTAGGTATTAGATGTAAAGGAGAGAAGGGAACTTATTATTTACATACATTAAATAATACTGTAGTTGCTACTCCAAGAGGATTAATTGCTTTAATTGAAAATAATTATCAAGAAGATGGATCTATTAAAATACCTAAAGTATTACAACCATATATGGGTGGTAAAGAAGTTATTACACCTAAAAAATAAAAAGTTAACAGTTGTTAACTTTTTTATTTTGTAATTATTGTTAGATAATAAATATTTTGATATAATTTATAATAGGGTGTGGTATTATGAACGATAGTACAAATAATATTTTAGGTATAGAGGATAAGTATTCTAATATAGGTACAACTGATCCTGAAGATAAATCTACTACTAATACAGCTTCTAATGTAAATAGTTATACATGTAATGACTGTAAGTGCGTATTTAGTTCTAATCAAGGTGAAACTAGATGTATTATGTGTAATGGTACCAATCTTACTAATAATGAAGTTGATTTTTCTACATCAAAGTTTATACCTTTCTATAGAACTATAGATAATGCTATAGATGATTATAAATATAAAACTAGAAATGTTATGATTCCAATGGTATTTAAAAATAAGAAAGTTATTAATAGTATAAAGAAAGTATATTTACCTGCTTATTTAGTTAATGCTAATGTTAAGGGACAAGTAAGATTCTTTGGTGCAGATAAAATAAGTCGTACTGATACTAGAAAATATGAATTAACATATGATTCTAATTTTGATTTTAATAATGTATTAGTAAATGGTTATTCTAAATTAAGTGATGAAGTATTTAATAGTATATGTACTTATCAATATGATAAAGAAGTTCCTTATACAGATGATTTATTAAATAATACTTTTGCTATTAGTTATGATTTAGTTCCATTAGAAGTAAGTAATAAAATAAATAATAGAGTAATGAGACATTGTCTAAGTGTAATAAGAGGAAATATACAACATACATTAAAGAAACTTCATAAGAATGATATGGATGTTCAAATTAAAGATAATAGAAAAATATATGTTCCTGTATATATATTAAATGTTGAATATAATAATAAAAATCATATATATATAATGAATGGTCAAACTGGAGATAGTTATATAGAGACAGATTTGAGTATTGTATCTATAATAGTTTTTAGTTTAATATTATTTATTATAGTATTTGGAATTGCACTTGCGTTTGCTTATTTCTTATAGGAGGGTTTGTATGAAGAAAGTTAGATTGTTATTATTATTTATTTCATTATTTATGATAAATATAAATGTATTTGCTAGTACTAATACTTATATTAGAACTAATGATAATTTAAGAGTTCCTAACAAAACTATGGTCACTCAAGATAAGATTAATGATATTATGAGTACTCCTTCAGTATCTGCTAAAGAAAAGATTTACGATTTTGCAGATTTATTAACAGATGCTCAAGAAGAAGAGATTTATAAAGCAGTAATGGATTATAATAAGAAATCTGGATATGATGTTGCTATTGTAACTACTAATAATATTGGTAATAAAGAAATGAAAATATATGCAGATGATTTTTATCAATATAATGACTTTGGTAATGATGGATTAGTATTTGTTATTAAGAAGACTGATAAGACATCTATATATATGAGTGCTAAATCATTTGATGAAGAAAGTGAAATATTTCAAATATATAATAATAGTAGAGTACAAGAAACATTAAAATATATTTATGAAAATAATATTAGAAATGGTGATTATTATACTGCATGTGTTAATTATGTTAAGATATTAGATGGTTTATATAATAATTTTGGTAGTGGAAACTATAGAGTTTCTTCTAATGGAGAAGTTATTAAAAATATACCTTGGATTGCTATAATAACTTTATCTTTAACATTAACATTTATTGTAGTAATTGTTATTGTTACTAAGTTTAATACAAGTAAAAAGAATGAATTATCTGATAATGTTGGTAAATGTGTTGATAAAACTACTTTATTTGTTAAAACACTTAGAGATCAATTGGTTGATTCAAATTAGAAAGAAATAATATTTTCTTTCTTTTATTTTTTTTTTAATGTATAATGTAAGTATAAATATTAATTTAGATAGGAGATATAATATGGGATTAATTAAAGCTGCAGTACAAGCAGTAGGAAGTACTCTTCATGATCAATGGAAAGAGTATATTAAATGTGATGATTTAGGAAATGACATTTTAATGAAAAAGGTAACTACTCCAAATGGTATTATCTCTAAAGATAGTGCTATTCAAGTAGCTCCTGGACAAATTGCTGTTGTATTTGAAAATGGTAAAATATTAGATGCAACTGCAGAAGAGGGAATCTTTACTTTTGATAATTCTTCATCTCCATCATTCTTTGCTGGACAATTTGGAGAAGTATTTAAAGAAATGTGGACTCGTTTTACTTATAATGGTGGAACTAATAAGGAACAAGCTGTTTTCTATATTAATGCTAAAGAAATTATGGATAATAAGTTTGGTACACCTGCACCTGTTCCATTCCAAGATTGGTCACATCCAATTCCAAATCAAATGACTGGAACTGTTACTCCACTAAGAGTAGAAGTTAAATGTTTTGGTAAATATACATTTAAAATTACTGATCCAGCTGTATTTATGGGAAGAATTGCTGGTACTGCTGAAGAATATAGAAAAGATGAAATTTGTGAACAAATGAGATCTGAAGTTGTGGGAGCATTCCAAAATGTCCTAAATGAGTTAGGAACTGAAGCTCATAAAACTCCAGTACTAGAATTACCATCTGCTACAGATGAAATTAAAACTGCAATGGATCAAAAAGTATTCGATCAACCAATAAGAGATCGTGGAATTAGTCTAGTTGGTTTCGTTGTTGAAAGTGTTACATTAGATGATGAATCTAATAAGAAAATTGATCAATATGAACTTGGATCAAATTCTTACATGCAACAAGGAAAACTTGTTGGAAGCTTTGGAGATGCTGTTGTTGATGCCGCAAACAACCCTAATGGTACTATGAATGGTATGATGGGTGTTGGAATGGTAGGAATGGCAAGTGGAGGCATGATGCAAGGTGCTGTAGCTGGTGCATTCAATAATCCTGGTACAACAATGCAAAATATTCAAGGTGGAGCTGCTGCTCAACCTGCTGTAGGAGCTAAATTTTGTTCTAATTGTGGAACTCCAGCAACTGGAAAATTCTGTACAAATTGTGGAACTGAAATTAAATAATAAAAAGACTCTTACTGAACTAGTCAACAAAATGTAGATAGTGTCCTTTTAAAATGAACCCTTTGTCAAGGACTAATTAAAAAGAGAGATTCTAAATAATA
>CALYOH010000091.1 GCA_945228905.1 uncultured Caryophanales bacterium | reverse complement strand
AGAAGATTTATGAGTAAATTAAAAATTGTTGATAATGCTTTAGGAACATTAATGGATGGTCTTGAAAAGAGAGGTATTTTAGATGATACAGTTATAGTATTCTATGGTGATCATTATCCATATGGTATTAATAAAGATTATTTAAATAAAGTATTAAGCTATGATACAAAGAAAGATATGAATGCTGAACAAGTGCCATTCTTAATATATAATCCATCTATAGAAGGTGTTAAAAAACAAGAATATACAACATATGTTAATATACTTCCTACATTAGCTAATATGTTTGATTTAGATTATGACCCAAGATACTATGTTGGTGAAGATTTATTTAGTGATGATTATCAATCTATAGTTGTATTTGCAGATGGTTCTTGGAAAAACGAGATAGCATATTACAATGCTTCTAAGAATAAAATTAAGTATTACACTGATAAAACATATACACCAGAAGAAATAAAGAATATAAATAATAAAGTAAATGCAAAGATTAATTATAGTAATAAGATAGTTAAAAACAATTATTTTGAAGATTTAAATAATAAATTAACTACTAAACAAAAAGAAATTGATGCTTTAAAACAAGTTATGTGTTTAAATGATTATATAGATGAATATAAAAATACAGAACAAGAAATACAAGTGGAGGAATAATATGAAAGTATTAGATTGGTTAAAGAGTAATATAGGTGGAATCATTTTAGGAGCATTAGTAGTTGCATTAATTGCAGGTATAGCATGGCCTAAAAGAGTAGCAAAATTACAAGATGGTAAGGAAGTAGCTGTTGAAACAAATATAAAAAAATATACTGCTGAATTCTTATATGATGAATTGAAAGATAAAAATGGGTTAACTATTTTATTACAAAATCTTGATAAAGATATTATCAATGATAAATATGGTACTACTTTAGATGAAGAAGCAAAAGCTTCTGCTACTGAAGAAGCTGAAAGTTATATTAAACAATATAATTTATATTATAAAATGGATGAAGCAACATTCTTAAAACAAAATGGATTTAAAAATAAAGAAGAATTCATTGAACAATTAGTAGTTACATATAAAATAAATCATTATGTTGAAGAATATATTACAAAGAATTTAACAGAATCTGAATTAAAAGATTACTATGATAAGAACGTGTTTGGGGATAAAAAGGTTACATTAATATCTTCATCATCTAATGAAGCAGATGTTAAGAAAGTTCAAAAAGCTTTAAAAGAAGGAACTGATATTTCTAAACTTAAAACTAAATATACTTCTTTAGCATTCAATGATTTAGATGTAACATTTGATATGTCATCTAGTTTATCTAAAACAATAGTTGATGCTATTAAAAATATGAAATCTAAACAAGTATCTGATGTTTTAAAAGATGATACATATGGTAATTTAGTTATATATGTTAGTTCTTCAAAAGAAAAAGCATCTTATGAAGATACTGTTAATATGATAAAAAGTACAATAGCAACAAATAAACAATCTGAAGATCAAACTATATATTACAAAGCATTAATGGAATTAAGAAAAGAATATGGCATTAAATTTAATGATGCTAAATATGAAGAATATTATTCTAATTTTAATAAACAATATGCTGGTCAATAAAAGAGTATAATTATACTCTTTTTTTTGTTATAATTTACTTAGGTGATTATTATGACAAAAAAGAAGTCAGATAGTTATGTAGAACCAAATGAAAGAAAATTAGTATATAAAAATAAAACTAAGAATCCCTTTATTCTTTTTTGGAATTGGGGATGGAATATATACTATGATTCTCCTGAAGTTTGGAATTATTTAATAGTAGGTGGATTGACTACAGTTCTAGCTATAACTACTAAGTTAATTCTATTAAAAACAATATTTGATCAAAAAGATGGATTACAATTACAGTTAGCTGAAATAATATCATGGATAATAGCTGTATTATTTGCATATATTACTAATAGAATGTTTGTATTTAAATCAAAAGATAAAAATGTATTTAAAGAATTAGCAAGTTTTATAAGTGGTAGAATATTTACTCAATTAATTCAAATGTTAATAATGTTTATATTTGTAACATTGTTAGCATTTAATAGTGACACATGGGTATTAATTTTTACTCTAATATGTCAAATAATGCAAATAATATTAAACTATATTATTAGTAAAATATTTGTATTTAATAAAAAGGGTGAATAATATGAAAAATTTTAAGTCTATATTATTAGCTTTTATATCTAGTATAGCTATATGGTCTAGTTATAGTATATTAGATGATTTAAGAAATTTTAAATTTTATACTTTATATAATTCTAATATGATATTATTAGGTTTATTGTTAGTTATATTTGTATATCTATTTATAAAGAATAAAGATATAAAGATATCTAAACCTAAAGTAGTAGTAAGTGTAATATTAAGTTTATTTATGATTATAGGGGAAGTATGTAATACATATGGAGATATAACGGTAGCATTTAATTTTTATTTAAATTTAATATATTCAATTATTAAATATATAGGCTATTTTAATTTATTTAAGCTTATGTTTATATATTTAGATATAGTTATAACTAAATTAGATAGTAATCCTTTAAAACCTAAAAAAAGATTATTTAAATGGTATATAAATAAGCTAACTAAATATCCATTTAGAACATCATTTGTAACTTTATTAATTTTATTTGGAATATATATGATTGCTTTTTATCCATTAGTTTTATCTCCAGATCCAAGAGATCAACTATATATGTTCTTAGGAGTACCAACTGAACACAATGAATGGGTAATTATGAGAAATCCAAATGTATTAATAACTAACCATCATCCAATATTGCAAACATATTTTATGGGTGGATGTTTAACTATTGGAAGACATTTTGGAAATGACAACTTTGGGTTATTTATATATACAATTATTCAAAGTCTTATATATGCAAGTATTCTTGCTTATTCAATTAAGTTTATGAATAAGCATAATGTTAGTAATAAATATTATTTTATAGTTTTATTAATGTATTTATTAGTTCCAATGTATGCATTTTTTACTGTAAGTGCAGTTAAAGATACATTATATACAGGATTCATGATGTTATTTATATTATTTGTATTTGATATTGTTGAAAATTATTTGAATAAAAAGATTAGTATCAAATATTTGATATATATATTCTTTGTAATGTTATTAATGTGTTTATTTAGAAATAATGGAATATATATATGTTTATTAACATTACCTGTTTTATTCTTTATGAGTAAAATAAATAGAATAAAAATATTAACATTAATAATATTATTATTTGGAAGTATGCAAATAACTAATAAAGTAGTTATTCCAGCTTTAGGTGTAAGTGATGGAAGTATTAGAGAAGCTTTATCAATACCATTCCAACAAACAGCTAGATTAGTTAAATATAATAGTGGTATCATTGATGATGAAGATAAGGATATAATTGATAAAGTATTAGTATATGATACTTTAGAAGAAAGATATGATCCTAATTTATCTGATCCTGTTAAGAATAAATTTAATCCTCATGCTACTAAAGAAGATTTAATGAATTATTTCAAAGTATGGTTTAAATATTTATTAAAAGATCCAATGTGTTATATTAATGCAACATTAGATAATACATTTGGATATATATATCCTAATGTACATAGATGGTACTTATATTATGACTACTGGGATGATTTAGTAAATCCTGATATAATAGATTATCATTTTGAAGGAGTACCTGTCCTTAGAATGATTTTAAGAAACTATGGAGAAACATTTCCATTTATACCATTAGTTGGATTATTATCTAACATTGGAGCAAGTTGTTATATGGTAATCATATTAACATCATATTTATTTAATAAGAAGAATAAAAAATATATAGTGGTATTATTACCAATGTATTTATCTATATTAATATGTATAGCAGGACCTGCAAATACATACTTTAGATATGTAATGCCATATATGTT
>CALYOH010000090.1 GCA_945228905.1 uncultured Caryophanales bacterium | reverse complement strand
ACCTAAGAGTAACTACTATATTTTTGAAAATAAAGATGTAACAATAGAATAAGAAAGTAGAAATACTTTCTTTTTTAATTGAAAAACACGTAAATATGCTATTTTTTGTTTGAAATAATCATTTCTATATGCTAAAATACTAATAGTTTTGTATATAAAAGGAGGCAGATTTCATGGCTACAAAGAAAACAGGTGCTAGACAATACATTGGATTAAAATGTCCTAAATGTAATTATATGATTAGACACACAGAAAAAAATGTAAAAAATACTACTGATAAATTAGAACTTAATAAATATTGTCCTAAATGTCATTCAGTTCAAGCTTTCAAAGAAGCTAAAATTGGTAAATAGTATTTAGTGATAATTTGAAAGGATTGAATTAAATGAATATTAGTATTAATGATATTAAAAATGGTATGACTATCATCGTTGATGGTAAGTTATGTTTAATTGAAGATTTCCAACATGTTAAACCTGGTAAAGGTTCAGCATTCATGAGAATTAAATTAAGAAATTTAAGAACTGGTGCATTAGTTGAAGAAACATTTAATACAAATATAAATGTTGAAAGAGCTAGAGTAGAACATCAAAATATGCAATATCTATATGCAAATGGTGATTCATATGTATTCATGAACAATGAAACATATGATCAAATGGAAGTACCTGCTTCTAATTTAAAAGATCAAATTAACTTCTTAAAAGAAGGAATGGATATTAAAATCATGACTTATGAAGGAGAAATCTTAGGTGTAGAACTTCCTGATAAAGTTGAATATGAAGTTGTTGAAACTTCAGATGCTGTTAAAGGCAATACAACTAACAACGCACAAAAAGATGCTAAGATTGAAACTGGTTATGTAGTTAAAGTACCTTTATTCATCGCTCAAGGTGAAAAGATTCTTATTACTACAGCAGATGGTAAATACGCAGGAAGAGCTTAAGTTCTTCCTTTTTTATTGTATAAATATAGTAAATGGTAAATTATATTTATATTAATATATATATTTTTATCGTTAAATGATATATAATTATATATGCTTGAAGGATGTGTGACATGAGGAAGCTATTGACTAGTAAGTACGAAGGTGTATATGTTTATCAAATAATACTAGCTTTTTTATTTTTAGTACTAGTTGGAATATTAATGATATTTAGTATAGATAATATCATTGAAAAAGATATGTATGCTGTTAATAATGAATATACTCTTGATAGAAGTGGTATAGATATTGTTTCAACAGATTTAAATAATATTTCTAGAGAATCATGGAATGATAAATATAAAGGTATATCCTTAAGAGATAATTATAGAAATAATTATATTAAAAAAGTTTCTAATATTACTTCTAATCTTGAATTAGGTAATGTTGTATATGAATATACAGGTTCTATAGGAGATAATTATTATAATATTAGATTAAACGATAATAGATGGTTTTTATTTAATAAATTTGATAGTAATATGAATAAATCTTTTTATATAGTTGATAATAATATGAATTTCTATCAAGTATCATTAAATATTACAAGTATGATTAATACTTATAGTAATCTAGATATTGTTAAATTATATACACATGATAATTTCTATTATTACCATAATCCTATAAATGGAGATTTATATGGATATAAATATATGTTTAAAGCTAATAATATAAGTTATTATTTAACTATAAATGTTAAAGGTATTAAATTAACTGATAATAGAGTTAATAAATTAATAGTTAATCTATCTAACAATATTAAAATATCTATTTTAGATAAATTAGATTATAAAGGATTTAAAATACCTAATAATAAAGAATATATATCTATAAATGATGATTTTATGTTTAATTTTAAAGATTATGTTTCTATTAAGAATTGGTATAATAATTTAGAAAA
This sequence comes from uncultured Caryophanales bacterium, assembly GCA_945228905.1. Classification (GTDB taxonomy): domain Bacteria; phylum Bacillota_I; class Bacilli_A; order RF39; family UBA660; genus UBA3789. The sequence continues at coordinate 2,101 of CALYOH010000090.1, read as the reverse complement.
CAATTCTATTGTTATTGAATTAATTAATAATAATTCAAATACTAAATATACAATTGAAGAAACAATTATAGATAATATAGATCATATAGTAAAAAAGAAAGGTATATTACTTTATAATTACTTTGGTACTGATATATATTTAAGATATGATTATAAGAAATATAAGAAGTTTAATACTACTGAAGGTGGTATAAATGGAGTTATTCTATTTGTAGATAATAGAATGTTTAATATATCATTTAATAATAGTTCATTTAGTTCCCAATTAGAATTAAATAATATATTATCTGATATGAGTTCTTTTTTAATAACACATAGTTAAATACCAATGATTAATTGGTATTTTTTTGATATAATAAATATACGCTTATAAGGAGGTATAATATATGAATATTGATGATAAAATTAAATATTTAAGAAAACATTTTAAAAGAAATAAAAATATATTTGAACTTATATTAATTAAATATGAATCTATTAATTATTATATTAGAGTAGATTATAATCCTTCTTTAAAAGCATATTATCTATATAGTTGTGATTTAGATTATTTAGATAAGAAAAAGGATAAATATATAAATAGACAATTTATTAAAGCAGAAGCTTTAAATTATGTTTTAGATATATATGATACTATCCAATATGAATCATTTGAAGATTTAAAATATACAACAGATATAGTTGAATTGAATATAAATGATAAAACATTTAAATTTAATAGATATATACCAGTTAAATACTATGATTTATGCGCATGTACTTTATTAGCTGGTTTATTTATGCCAGCTAGATTAACTACTGTATTTGATGAATTAGTTGCTGAAATAAATGGAGTATCTTATAGATATGAATATAAGAAAGAATTTAAATTTGATATATATAAAACAGATTTAGATAGAATATTTTCTTTTGATATAATCAATCAAGCTGAAGAAGTTTTAAAAAATGATAAAATAAAATTTTTAGAGAAATTTGAAAGTGGTTATTTAGGTTTTGTTGAAGGACATGACAACTATGCTTATGTTATTCAAGTAATTTATAATAAAGAAACTCATATGACTAGAATTGTAACTACATGTGAATGTGTTGGTTATTGTAAGCATATGTGTGCTGTATTAATGGCTATAAGAGAAAATAAATTAAAGAATTTCTATAAAATAAGAATGATTAGAAAAAATGAAGATGCATTGGAAAGATTATTAGATATATCTAATTCTTTATTGTGTATAGGTGGATTTGATAATCAAATACAAGTATTAGATGACAGATTTAATTTTGTTAATGTACCTATTATTAATGAAGTAGGGGACAAAACTTTTGAAATTATTGGAGATAATGATAATGAATTACAAGAGTTTGTAGATAAAGTTATTAGAGGTGATAAAAGTGAGTGATATTAAGAATTGTTTAATTGGACTTGCTGTTGGAGATGCAATGGGTGTACCAATTGAAGAATATGATAGATCAAGACTTTTAAATAAACCTATTACAAACATGTTAGGATTTGGTAATTATTTTGTACCTGCAGGTTCTTGGAGTGATGATACATCTATGACACTTGCAACTATAGAATCGATTGTAGAATGTAAAAATGTTGACGTAACTGATATAGCTAATAAACTATGTGAATGGATTAATGATGCTAAATATACTCCAACTAATGAATTATTTAGTATTAAAGATACTACTAGATTTTCTCTTATGAGATATTGGGAATCAAAGAATGCTTTAACTTGTGGAGGTGTTAAAGCATCATCTAATGACAATGGTTCTTTAATTAGAATGAGGCCAATTGCTTTATATTGTTTTTATAAGATATTACCTGATAAAAAAATATATGATTTAGTATATAAAGTAAGTAGTATAACTAATGCTAATATAATATCTATAGTTTCTTGTTTTATATATGTTAAATTTATGATGTATATATTAAATGGTAAAACTATTGAGGAATCATATAAACTAATAAAAAAATACTTTTATCTACATTTGCTAGATATTATATCAAGGAATTTCAATGGAGAAAATTCTCCCTTATACTTGTAATCAACAGTTACATTTCTTAATATCCATTCTAAATCTATATCATTAATAGACTCGA
>CALYOH010000089.1 GCA_945228905.1 uncultured Caryophanales bacterium | reverse complement strand
CATATGAAGAAAAATTACAAATTTTAAGTACAGATGGTATGCTTGTAAAAAGACCATTATTAGAATTAGATGATATAGTTTTAATAGGATTTAAAGAAAAAGAATGGAATAGTAGTTTAGGAATATAATAAATATATTCCTTTTTTATTTGGCTTGTTACTAAATGGAAGGTACGTTCAAGAAAGCCAAGATTAAAACTATTAATAAAGGAGCTAACGGAATATTTAGTTATGGTGGAAGTACTAAAACTAATAATACTGGTAGTGATGGAACAACAGTTAATATAAGTGATTCTGAAATTACAACTACTGAAGGTAATTCTGGTGGTATTATGACAACTACTGATATTACTTTAAAGAATGCCTAATTTATTTCTACAACTAGTGAGAGAGTAATAATAGAAGGTAAGAATTTTGTTAATTTAGAAAATGTTAAATTAACTGATTCTAATACTAAAAATTTAAAATGTGAAACTTTTAAAAAATATATTTATATATCAATCTATGAGTGGTGATCTGATACTGGAACGTAGTTATTGGAGTAAATTCTGATACAAATTTATTTGCTTTAGAATTAAAATTATTATATGAATTATCCTTCCAACTACTACTAAATTCACTTGCTATATTTTGATAAGATGATAACTTATCTTTAGCTGTTTAAAAATCACTTCTTACTATACTACTACTTATCATATAATCTCCTATCTTTAATAATATTTACTATATATTTTTATTATATATAATGTTTTTTACAATATTATTTATTTAAATGTAAATATAAAATTCTACTAAAAGTAGAGTATAAATTTATAAATTATTAATAATATATTGTATAATCTAATTGTGGGGAGGATATATGAAAGATATTGATTTTGGGAATTATTTATATCAACTTAGAAAGGATAATAAGTTAACGCAAAGATATGTTGCTTATCAATTAGATGTTAGTGATAAAGCAGTAAGTAAATGGGAAATGGGTAAATCTAAACCTGATTTAGATAAATTAAAATTACTTGCTACTTTATATAATGTATCTCTTGATGAATTATTAGATGTTCAAAATACTAAGAAAGATATTAATATTAGTAAAATAGTTTTAACTGGAGGTCCTTGTGCTGGTAAGACTACGGCATTAAATTGGATTAGTAATTATTTTACTAAGAGAGGTTATACTGTATTATTTGTTCCTGAAACAGCAACTGAATTAATTTCTAATGGAGTTGCTCCATGGACTTGTGGTACTAATTATGAATATCAGAAATTTCAAGTACAACTTCAAAAAGTAAAAGAAAAGATTTTTGATGATGCTGCTAGAACTATGAATAATAATAAGATATTAATAGTATGTGATAGAGGTATGCTTGATAATAAAGCATATATGAAAGATGTAGAATTTAAAAGATTAATGAGAGAGTTTAATACTAGTGAGACTAAAGAAAGAGATTCATATGATGCAGTATTTCATTTAGTTAGTGCTGCTAAAGGTAAAGAAGATGTTTATACTTTAGCAAATAATCAAGCTAGAACTGAATCTATTGAAGAAGCTAGAGTATTAGATGATAAAATAATATCTTCTTGGACTGGACATCCTCATTTTAGAATAATTGATAATAGTACTGATTTTGAAAATAAGTTAGAGAGATTATTAAAAGAAATAGCATCTTTCTTAGGAGAACCAGAACCATTAGAAATAGAAAGAAAATTCTTAATTTATTATCCTGACATTAAAGAATTAGAAAGTATGACTAATTGTACTAAAGTAGATATTACTCAAACTTATTTAAAGAGTATAGATGGAGTAGAAAGAAGAGTAAGAGCAAGAGGTATAGATGGAGATTATTTATACTACTTAACTGAAAAGAAGAAAATTACTGGATTAAAGAGAATTGAAGTAGAAAGAAAACTTACTCAAGATGAATATTTAGCTTTATTAATGGAGGCTGATACTAGACTTCATCCTATTCATAAAACAAGATACTGTTTAAGTGAAAACAATCAATATTTTGAAATAGATATATATCCTGAGTGGGATAGTCAAGCTATAATGGAAATAGAATTATCTGGTGAAGATGATCCAATTAATATTCCTTATTTTATTAAGACTATTAAAGAAGTAACTGATGACGAAAATTATAAGAATTATAATATGGCCAAAGATATGCCTAAACAGTTAGTTAAAAAGAAAATAAAATAAGACTAGAAAAATACTAGTCTTTTTTTGATTTATGTAGTAAAATTAAAAGAGAATAGAGGTATGTTTATGGATGGTAATTTAATGGCACAAGAACAAACTGGTAGGGATATATTTATATCCAATATAGGTATAGTATCTATTAAGACTAATGATGGTACTAATGAAGTTACTTTTGATGACTTTGTTAAAGACGTGGATAAGGGTATTATTGCTGGTAAATATTTAATTAGATATGATAATAAATCTCATCAATTTTACTTATTAGAAGGAATTGGAGATACTAAATATATACATACAATAGATATAGATAAAAAAGTAATGGAAGACTATGTATTTGGTAAATATGATAAAGTTACTTTAGCTTTAATAAAATTACTTTTAAAGAGTGATGAAAAGATATATGAAGAAGTTAATAAACAAGAAAGAGATAAGATGAGAAATGACGCTATTAATAAGATTGATAGTAGTCATGAAGTTCCTACTCCATTAGAAGCTAGACTTTATTTGGATCATATTAAGAAAGAAAATAAAACTAGTGCTTTAGCGGTTGGTCGTAGTACTTCTAAAGTTGCTGCATTAGCTGGTATTCCTCTTACTGGTGGAGCAGTTGTAGGTGCTGTAGTTGCATCTTCTGTTAGTACTATTACTTTACCAATTGTTTTAGGGGCAACTGCAATTGGTGTTTTATCTTCATTTTTAGTTTATATAATAGAAGATATAGGAGTTATGCTTGCTGATGATTCTGATAGCTATGAACCATTTCTTACAAATGTATTTGATAGAGTAATAGAATCTATTAAAGATATTCAAGAACAAGTTAAGAAGATTAGACTTAATAAAGCTAAAGCAGATGAACTTAAAAAGATTAATTTTGTTGATAAGGTTGCTATACCTGAAGAATGTACAATGGTTGAAAATGATAAAGTTAATTCATTAAATTTAGAAGATCATGTAATGAATATGATAGATAATTATGTAGATGTAGCTAATCTACTTAATCCGAAAGATAGAAGTGATATACTTTCTGAACTTAAAGATATTTTAAATGAATATGTTGCAAGAGGAATTGCTATTGCAAATAAAGATATTAATAGTGGAGATAGTATTTTTAATTTAAGAGTAGATATTACTAAGAGGCTTGCTCAAGTAGAAATTAAAATTAATGATGTTAGAAAAAGAGATGTGGAAACTAGAAAATTAGTTGATGAAGGTATGGCGTTAGCTGATAAGATAGAAGAATATGAAATAGTTGATGATAATCAATTAAAAAAATAGAAATTTATTGTTTTTTAGTAGTATGTTAGTTGTTAATCCTTCTTTAAATAGTATGTACAGTGTAGAAGGTGATAATACTGAGGTATTATATATTACTAATGCTAAAGCTACTTTTTATTCATTTACTAGTGAACCAAGAGTAGTAGATTTTTAAAAAAATAGTCTAATTAAGACTATTTTTTTTGTTTTATTTGAAAAATTTTAAGTTTTATGGTATAATGTAGGCGTATTCAAGGGGTTGGTTATATGGAAAGAATTGTAAGGTATAGTGAAATACCTAAAAGTGATGGTAGACATTCTATTTATATTAAATTTAATTCTGATATAGAATTTTTAAGAACTTTATTTGATAAAGGATATAGACTTATTAATCATATTAATGATGCTGATGAAGATACTATTTATGTTACTGAAAGACAACAAGATTATATGGTTGGTAGTACTGAAGAGTATCATGCCTTAGTAGATGGAGTTGTAAAGAAATTCTTAAGAGATGAAGATATTACTACACCTAAAACTTATAATTTTGATTTTGATGCTTTATTACAGCTGTCTCTTATACACATCTCCGAGCCCACGAGACCTCTCTACAT
>CALYOH010000088.1 GCA_945228905.1 uncultured Caryophanales bacterium | reverse complement strand
TCTATTATTTAGAATCTCTCTTTTTAATTAGTCCTTGACAAAGGGTTCATTTTATAAACTCTTTTCTTTTCTTTAAGTAATATGATAGAATTAATATAGAATAAGGAGAAATCAATATGGCTAGAAAAACAAAAATAGAAATAAAAGATAGTTATAATGATTGCTGGATATATATTTTATTATTAACAACTCTAACTATATTATTAGAATCAATTAAAACATATGAATTTACTTTTATGGGTACAGGAGTAAGTTATGCAATTTTAGGCTTACCATTTACTTATTTAATAGCTAACTATATTACTAAAAAATATGATTATAAAAAGACTATATCAGCAATAGCAATATCAGGAGTAATATCAGTATGCTTTATGGGTATTATGGCATTTGCTTTAGGTAAGAACTTAATATTATCTAATGTAACAGGAGAATTCTGTGGATATGTGGTAAGTCAATTTGTTAATTTAACAATCTATCTATTCATATTAAGTAATACAAGAGGATCATATCCATTAATACTAGTAAATTACTTATTCTCAATAATAGTATTCTGTATGTTATATACATTAATATATTTAAATAAAGTAATCTATGAAAGTTATTGGACAAGTTATTTCCTAACTTTAGGAATTGATTCAATAATATGTATAGTACTTACTTTTATAGATATAAAAATAAAAAGAGGCAAATAAAAATCCCATATGGGATTTTTTTATAATATAAATAATGATAACATAACCAAAATAGTATTATGAATCATATGCATTGACATAGAAGTAAATATTGTATCAGTTTCATAATAAGCATAAGCAAATGCTCCACCTAAAGCTCCATAAGGAACTATATATAAATAATCAATTAATGTCTCAGCACTACTAATTACATGAGCACCACCAAATAATAAGAATGATAGTATTACAAATATCCATTTATTTTTAAATACATCCTTAATAGTCTTTCTAAAAGCAATTTCCTCATTAAAAGGAGCAAATAAACATACATTTATTGCCATTAATGTAGGTAAACTAGTAAGTAGACTTTGTACAGCTTCTTCATTATTAGCACCACCTGCTTTTAATAATAGATTAAGAAATAGATTAGAAAACATCATAATAATTAATCCAACAAACCAGCATTTAAAACCACAATCGATATTTTTAGCAACATCTTTTTTAAAAGTTTTAAACTCATCTTTAAAATCTTTTCTATAAATAATAAATAATATAATAGCAGTTATAAAAGAAAATACTGTATTATAAATAACTCTTCCTGCATCATCAACATTATCTAATTTCATTCCACATAATTGTAATATATACAATATAATATATGGAAGAAAATAAAATAATAGAAAAGCACAAATACTTCTAGCAATATTTTTCTTATTAATTCCTAATTTCTCCATAAAATCACCATAATAAACATAACATAAAAAAATAATCATTTATACAAATTTTTAAAAATAAAGTGTAAAAATGTAAATATTATATAGAATAGATTAATAAAAAACACTTGTATTTTTCTAATATATAAAGTATAATACAAATGCTTACCTGATCTCAGTTTAGAGAATTTCCGACTCTTTACTTAGTTCTGGTTAATATATTGGAAAGGAAGTGTAAAAATGGCTTTAGCAAAAGAAGTAAAACAAAAGCTAATTAAAGAATTCGCTAAGAATGAAAATGATACTGGTTCAGCAGAAGTTCAAATCGCTATTCTTACAAAAGAAATCGATGAATTAACTGAACATTTAAAAGTTCATATTCATGATTATCATTCACGTAGAGGTCTTTTAAAGAAAGTTGGACAACGTAGAAATATGTTACAATATCTTCAAAAGAAAGATATTCAAAGTTATCGTGAATTAATTAAAAAATTAGGTTTAAGAAAGTAGACACATTTTTTAGTGTCTATTTTTTTTGAAAGAGAGGTTTTTATGGAAAAGAAAGTATTTGAGTTAGATTTTCATGGAAGAAAAATAGTAGTAGAACATGGAGAACTTGCTAAACAAGCAGATGGAGCAGTATTAGTAAGATATAACGATACAGTAATATTAACAGCAGCAGTAGTATCAAAGAACGTTAACCTATTAAGTGATTTCTTCCCACTAACAGTAAATTATCAAGAGAAATTATATTCAGTAGGCAAGATCCCAGGAGGATTTATTAAAAGAGAAGGACGTCCTTCAGAAGCAGCAACTTTAGCAGCAAGAATGATTGACCGTCCAATGAGACCATTATTCCCAGATGGATTTAAGAATGAAGTTCAAATTATTTCAACAGTATTATCTGTTGATCAAGACTGTTCACCAGAATTAACAGCAATGTTAGCATCATCATTAGCAGTATCAATTTCTAAGATTCCATTTAATGGACCAATTGCTGGAGTAAAAGTTGGTAGAGTAGATGGAGAATTTATTATTAATCCAACTCCAGAAGAATTAGAAAGATCTGAATTAGAATTAACTGTAGCAGGAACAAAAGATGCTATTAATATGGTTGAATCAAGTGCAAAACAAGTATCAGAAGATGTAATGTTAGAAGCATTAATGTTTGGACATGAAGCAATCAAAGAATTAATTAAATTCCAAGAAGAAATTATTGCTGAAATTGGTGAAGAGAAGATGGAATATGAAACATTAACTCCAGAACCAGAATTAATAGAAAGAATTAGTTCATTAGTAACTGATAAAATGGATCAAGCATTACGTATTAAAGGAAAACTTGAAAAATATGCTGCAATAGATGCAATAAAGGAAGAAATGAATGAACTATTTACTAGTGAAAATGAAGATTCAATGAAAGAAGAAGAATTAAAAGAATTACTAGTAAAAGTACAAATGGTTGTATCAGATATAGAATACAAATTATTTAGAAGTATCGTAGTTAAAGAAGGATTAAGAGCAGATGGTAGAAAGATGGATGAAATCAGACCATTATCTACAGGAATTGATATCTTACCAAGAACTCATGGATCTGCATTATTTACAAGAGGAGAAACTCAAGCACTTTCAGTAACTACTTTAGGAGCAATCAATGAACATCAAGTAATTGATGGTTTAGGACTAGAAGATCAAAAGAGATTTATGTTACATTATAACTTCCCACAATTCTCTGTAGGAGAAACAGGAAGATATGGTGCTCCAGGTAGACGTGAAATAGGACATGGAGCTTTAGGAGAAAAAGCTTTAGCACAAGTTATACCATCAGAAGAAGAATTCCCATACACAATAAGAGTTGTATCAGAAATTCTAGAATCAAATGGATCATCTTCACAAGCAAGTATTTGTGCAGGATGTATGTCACTTATGGCTGCAGGAGTTCCAATTAAAGCACCAGTTGCTGGTATTGCAATGGGATTAATTACTCATGAAGATGATTATACTATTTTAACTGATATTCAAGGAATGGAAGACCATTTAGGAGATATGGACTTTAAAGTAGCTGGAACAAGAAATGGTATCACTGCACTTCAAATGGATATTAAGATTAGTGGTATTACAAAAGAAATATTACAAGAAGCATTAGCACAAGCTAGAAAAGCAAGAATGGAAATCTTAGATACAATTGCTAAACAAATTGCAGAACCAAGAAAAGAAGTATCTAAGTATGCTCCAAAGATGGTGACATTCATGATTAACCCAGCTAAGATAAAAGATGTTATCGGTAAGGGTGGAGAAATGATTACTAAGATCATTTGTGAAGCTTCGAATGTAACAGAAGTAACAAATGTTAATGCTGTTAAAGTAGAATTAGAAGATGATGGTCGAGTAATTATCTATCACTCAGATCAAGAAATTATCGACAAGACTAGAAAGATGATTGAAGACATTACAAGAGAAGTTGAAACTGGAAAAATCTATGAAGCAAAAGTAGTAAAAGTAGAAGACTTTGGATGCTTTGTTCAAGTATGGCCAGGATGTGAAGGATTAGTTCACGTATCACAACTTGCTCATGAAAGAGTAGAAAAAGCTAGTGATGTAGTATCTGTTGATGATGAAATTATTGTAAAAGCATTAGGAGAAGATAAAAAAGGAAGACTAAACTTCTCAAGAAAAGAAGCTTTACCAAAACCAAAAGTAAAGAAAGAAGAACCTAAAGCAGAAATAAAAGAAGAAGTTGTTGAAGTAAAATGAACCCTTTGTCAAGGACTAATTAAAAAGAGAGATTCTAAATAATAGAA
>CALYOH010000087.1 GCA_945228905.1 uncultured Caryophanales bacterium | reverse complement strand
ATGTTCTACCAACATCTTATTGGGGTGTAGATAATGCAGATTATTATAACCCATAGACTTTCATTATCTGAAGGTAAGCATGCTTATGATATATTTGATAGTAAATCAGATAACTGTATCAATTTTATAAAGTGTATATCAGTTGTTTATATAATTAGATTAATTCTAAAACACAATCTTTTTATACATCATTTAAAAATTAAGATTAAATTTCTTGGTCTTGATATAGAAGTTAAAAGCAAAGAAAAAAGTGCTCCATCCTCACAAGATTAGCACCTTTTCTTAATTAAACTTATTAATTTCATCCAATAGCCCTAAAACAAAATAAACGCTCTGAGAAAAGCGACTATCACAAATCAAAGATTTGGATATCTGCTTTTGTTCTAAGACTTTGCTTAGTGTTGACGCACTAAGCATTTCTTATTTATATTATATCAAATTTTCATAAAAAATAAACCTAAATAATTTATTTTCCAAAAACTTATATATCGCTAATATAAATTAAGAATTTATTTATTAATCATTATTTAATTCACTCATCCTTTTCTTATAATGTATCTGATTAGTCTTTACATAACCTAAGTTTTCATAAAACCTTTGAGCATTAAATTAATCACTTTAATATATTTTGCATAACATATGAAACAATATTGCTAGCACCAAATGCTACTATTATTGCAATTAAAATCATGATAATGAATTTAAAAAGTTAATTTATTTTAATTTCAGTAATATATTTTACTCCATAATCTATTCTTAACCGTTCTCTTATGGACTAATACTTAAGATATACAATGTGATGAAATTCTATGTTATTCCCACAATTAGGACATGTACATGCACAGTCGCAACTATTATCTTATTTTCTTGTACTTTAAAAAATAAAACTTACTTATTAATACATTTTCTGTTCCATAAGTAAGTTTCTATTTCTTCTTCCTTTATTTTGTATCGAATTTTTATAAAAAATAGACATATAAATTTTATTACTTTAATTATTGATAATACAAACTTTATCTAATGCGCAATAGTTCAAATATTTTTTCATTTGATATAGTACTACCTTTAAAATTAGGCCATGCATCTATACCATCATTATTTCTTCTTGGAATAATATGAATATGAAAATGTGGTACTGATTATCCTGCACTTTCATCACTTGCATTTAGTAAATTAACACCATCATAACCACAATTTTCTACACAATTATTAGCTATCAATTTAACTGTCTTCATAAGTTTACTAAGTGTTTCATTATCACAATCAAAAATATTTTTATAATGTTTTTTAGTTATTGCCAACATATGACCATCTACATCTTTTGCTACATCTAAAAAACAAGTGTATCTTCATCTTCATACACCTTCATGCTGGGAATGTCTCCACTAATTATTTTACAAAAAATACAATTGCTCATCTGAATTACCTCTTTTTTAATACCATGTATTATTTAAATATTCTCTATTTTATTATAACATGACTTGTAAAAATAGTATTACTTATGATACGGTTCTCCGTATCAGTACTAAGTGAGGTTTTTCCATACTTTAACTTTGTTATTAATTATCCTCTATATCACTTACTTTGTCTATATTATAATATTTAAACTTAATGAAGTAAGCCCAATATTTATTAATCCAAAAGAAGAAGGAGTACCTTTTACAGATACTCCTTCTTCCTTACTTAGATAATCTACTAAATTATCATCTATTTTAATTTTTATTGAATCTATTTCTCTTAGCTCATTAATTGTTATTTCTGATATTATCATATGTAACAATTTCTTCTGTTGCTCTCTGCTTATGTTGCCATTTAAAACTTTACTGAAATTTTCTAATATACTCTTAATATATTCATATGGTATTTTTTCATCTACTTCATCTGAAAGCATTTCAAGTAATGGTTGCTTTTGTTCCTGAATCTTCTTTGCTCTTTCATTTAGTTCTTTCTTCCTATCTTGAAACTCTTCTTTTGTTAGTATATCATCCTCATAAGCTTCAAATATTTTATTCTTTTTCTTTTCTATCTTTTCTAGCTCTTTTTCAAGTTTTTCTAACTCCTTCTTAGCTGGATTTATTCTTTGAACTCTTTCCTTATTTACATTAGCAACTACTGTTTTAACCATTTTTTCATTAGTAAACAACTCTGATAACTTATTAAACACATATTCATTAGCTTTATCACATCTTATTGAATTAGAGTTGCATACTGCTGTACCTTTATTCTTCCAGTTACCACAAGAATAATAAGCTATTCTTTTCTTAGTTCCATCAACCAAAGTATTAGTAGTTCTTGATATAACCATTCCAGCTCCACACTTAGGACATCTTAATATCCCCGTTAATGGATACTCTCCATCATATATTCTTGAAGGTTTTCCTTTCTTGCTTTCTAAAATAGCTTGTACTTTATTCCATGTATCTATATCAATAATTGCTTCATGTATTCCATCAACTAATATTGGATTTTCATTAATATCACGTCTCCTTTTCTCTGACCAATTTTGTCTTACATTATATCTAATTTTACCTATATACGTAGGATTAGTTAGTATATCCTTAATTGAACCTACTGAAAAATTATTGCCTTTCTTAGTCTTATATCCTAGCTTATTTAACTTATTAGTTATAGCTTTATATCCTTTTCCATTAGCATACTCATTAAAAATAAATCTTACACTTTCTGCTTCTTCCTTATTTATTACAAGTATAGTATCCTTTCTTTTCTTATTTAATGAATCTTTAACCTCTTCTAAATCATATCCTAGTAAAACATTTCCGTTCCACTTTCCATCTCTAGCTCGTGCACACATACCCATTTTTACGTTTTGAGCTATTGTACCTCTTTCCAATTCACCAACTGCTCCCATCATATGCAATGAGAATTTCCCCATAGGAGTTTCTGTTTCAAATTGTTCTGAATATGACCTAAAAGCTATTCCTCTTTTATCAAGCATATCTACAATCTCTAACAGATTTAGCATATTTCTTGCAACCCTGTTAATCTTCCATGTAAGCACTATCTCAAACTTACCCTCATCTGCATCTTTTAATAATTCTTTTAATGCTGGTCTATTCTTAATGTTCTTACCACTAATTCCTCTATCTGAATAGCATTTATAAATCTCATACCCCATCTTATTGGCATATTCAATTAATAATCTTTGTTGTTCATCTATACTATAACCTTCTTCGGCTTGTTCTATTGTTGATACTCTGCAATAAATTGCTATTATCTTTTTCTTATTCATAATAATCTCCTTTTCCTTTACTTTGATAAATATTGAAGTTCCTAAAAATTATCTTAGGAACTTCTTATCAGTTTAATAATATATATTTAATCCAATGAGTAATTCCAGTTTTACTTATACTTCAATCACTTCAATATTTTCAGTTTTAATTAGTGTTTTACACCTTTCTACCTTTTTATTGTAATCTTCTCTTCAGTATTCTCTGATAGATAATTTAATATTATTTCTGATATTACATCAATGATTTCATCTACTTTTTTCTCTCTATCCATGTCCATCTTCTCCTTTGTTATTTATGTATATTAAGCTACTTTTATTGATTTATTAATTACATGATTTATCCATGAACTTGATTCACAGAAACTTATTATAGGTATTTCATATTTAGTAATAACATTAGCTAACTCTGCTACATAATCTTTATCTATATCATCTATTGACCATATAAGAAGATTATCAATGCTTCCCTCTTGTATCTCTTTAATAAGTTCTATCATCTTACTACATTTTTTATATTCATCAACAAAAATATTTACTGTTTCTTTATTGTCTTCAAGCTCATATTTTAGCCATTGTAATCTTCCATAACCTGTTTTTAGGTTTTCTAACTTATTCTCTTTTCTTATGTAAATGCTTATTTTTCCATTGATATTAATCATTTGACTTTCCTCCAATTTAATTAATCTGAAAATATCGACATTATCGAAGTATTGAACCACGATAATGTCATTAATAAATTAAAAATCAATTACTTCTGATTCTGCTTGTATAAAATTAGCTATATCTGATATTTCCGTTGATGATTGTCCACCAATAAGTTCCTTAGGACTTTTACGGATTTCAATTTTCCTCCCTACACTAGTATTGCTTGTAGAAAATGTTATGCCATCCATAAGAAGATTAGATTTTAATTCATTTAACCTTCTACTAAGTCCATTAGGTTCTTTTGCCCATAACTTTG
>CALYOH010000086.1 GCA_945228905.1 uncultured Caryophanales bacterium | reverse complement strand
ATATACACAAGAATATGTAGATAAGAAAGATAAAGAGATAGAAAGACTAAATATGAGATTAAAAACCTCTAACGACACTTGCAATTATTTAAGAAATATCATTGATAAAGCAATAGAATATATAAAAGAACATACAATACTTTATACAAGCTATTTGGGTAAACCTAAAGTTGTGCCTAAAAATGAGTTGCAAAGAGAAGCATACGATAAATTGTTAGAAATACTAGAAGGAGTGGATAAAGAGTGAAATTGTATATACCAAAAGAAGAAGATTATTTTAAAAGTTATTCAAAAGAATTAGAGAAATATATAGAAAGATTAGAACATGAAAATGAAAGAATATATATAAAATTAGATGAAAAAGATAAAGAAATAGAAAGACTACATAATATCATAAAAGAATTAGAAAAAGAATTAGACTTAAATTTGCCTTTTAAAGTAGTGGGAGTAAGACATTTAAAAAATAAATTACAAGAACTAAAAGGAGAGGATAAAGATTTAAAGCCAAGAATAAGAAGAACTAAAAAGGAAATAGAGGCTGATAAATTAATAAAGAAAATAGAAGTTGAAGTAGAAGAAACAGGTGGAGTATCTTTTACTGATTTATTAGGAGTTGCATTTGTAGCACTAAAACTTTCAAACAACATTAATTGGAGTTGGGTTTGGGTTTTAGCTCCGTGGTGGATAATGGCTATATTATACGTACTTGAAATAATAGTAAAAAAAATAAATGGTGATGTTAAGGAGTAAATTTTTTTCAAAGAAGGTAACAATAGAAGGTATAACATTTGACTCTAAAAAAGAGGGCAATTATTATTTAAAACTTAAAGAACTTGAAAAAGAGGGAAAAATAAAAGATTTAGAGTTGCAGAAAGAATACGTTCTTCAAGATAAATTTAAGTTGGGGGGTAAAACACGCCGACAAATAACATATAAATCAGATTTTACGTACGTTTCGGTTGAAGATAATAAATTGCACGTAGTAGACATAAAGTCGCCATATACGGCAAAAGATAAGGTTTATAGACTTAAGAAAAAATTATTTGAGTATAAATACGGAATTGAATTGGAGGAAATAATATGATTATAGGGTTATTAGTAATTGCATTTCTATTATTTGTTATATGGTGCTTATTAAAGGTAGGGCATGATGACTAGAGAAGAAGAGAAAGATTATAAAGAAATTAAAAAAAGTTATAATGAATTATTAGAGTCAAACATAAAATTAATGGATGATAAAAAAGCAGCTGAAGAAGATTTAGAAACATATAAGCAAAGAATAAATAACGCAATAGAATTTATTAATCAAAACACATATATTATAGAAACAAAATTACATTTTATAGCAAATGAAAACGATAAGTTAGTAGGAATATTACAAGGTGATAATAATGAATGAATTAGGGCAAGAGGTAAAGAGATATTTACTTAATAGAATACCTATTACATACGATATGGGGAAACAAGACCTAAAGTATGAGACTTATGACATTCATTACAAAATATATAAATATATCAGAGATTTAGAACAAGAAATAAAAGAATTGAGGAGTAGGTAATGAATTTAGAGGAGATTTATAATAAAATAGAAAGGTTAGAAAACAATCTCGAATATTATGAGAATAGATTAGAGGAAATAAAAAGCCTAGTAACCCCACAAGCTACTAAGTTTGATAAAATAATGGTAGACGGAGGGAAACACGTAGACAACATACTAAAATACGTAGAAATAGAGAACAAGCAACAACTAGAAACAACTATCCTATACATAAAGGGTAGAATGAGAGATCTAAACAAATTAAAAGACAAAGAAATAGATAGACTCGCCAAGTTTGGAGAGAAATATAAAGCAGTGGTATTACTAAAAGAAAGAGAATTTAAGACAGTTTATTATAATGCTATACCTAGAAAAAGACATTTAAACTGGAGAGAAATAGGGGAAAGACTTTATTGTGATGAGAGAACAGCAAAAAGATGGTATAGATTAGCCATACAAGAAAGAAAAAGAGTACTTAGCTAATGTACTCTTTTACTTTATTTTATTTCTAATCATTTTCTCTTAATTTATCGAAAGCCCATCTAATGAATTCAGCTTTATTCATTCCTACTGATTGTAGATAATCACAAAGTTGACTATATTCTTCTTTAGGCAATCTTACTGAAAATAAATTAGTTAATTCTTTATTACGTTTACGATTGTATTCTCTTTTATGTTCTAATGCTTTTTTAGATAGTGGCATTACACATTCCTCCTTTTTTTATTATATTTAATAACAATCTAGTTGTCAAGCAACTTGTTTAAGCCAATTCAAACAAGCTTCTTCAGAGTCAAATTCCTCAACCCAACAATTATTTGTAGTATTATCTACTCCAATATATAGTCCTGATTCATCATCATAGGTATATAAAAGTCTGCGATCATCTTCCAGGATACCTCTAGTCCATTGATTAATATAGTAATTTAAAGTCTTCTGATTAACTTTTTGTATTTTATTCTTATAATCTTCTCTATCAACATAGGTTTTTAATAATTCATCTATCATATTTTACTCCTTAAATACCTAAACCTTTAAAATTCATATACTCTGAGATGGTTTTAGGTGCATAGTCCTTAATGATTTGTCTTTTAATTGCCTTAAATTGCATTTTATAATCACTATTTATGTATAAAATACTCTTGTTTTTATCATATTCAGCAATTTCCTTTTTATCTTTTATTGTTCTAAAGTAAACATAATTACCACTTTCACTATACATATAAGTAGGTCTATTATCATCTATTCTTCTAATAGGTGTACTCCAAATTGTTACCTCATCCATATTAATTTACCTCCTTTACAATTTCTTCATATAGATCTTTATTTTTCTTATATAGTTTTGCTCTGATATTCCATAACTTAGTTATTAAATCACTAAGCTCATAATAATTAGTTACGTGAAAATTATCTACACATTCTTCACTTAACTCTTGTATATTTTTTAATATACTTTGTTCCATTAATTCATATTCCATTTATAACATCTCCCTTATTTCTTTTCTTAATCTAACTACAACTCCTGCCCAGTACTCTAAATCATGCCAATCTACTAAAATTCCATCTTTATCTAAACAACTTTGTACTGCTTTTTTAGCATATTCTAATTTTTTTATTTTTTCTTCCATATTATTCAACTCCTTTTTCTAATTGTTTTATTATATTATCTAAGTTCTCGACCATTTCTTTATCCATTGTGCAGTTATACTTATAATCTCTTAAAACGTATAGGTTATGTTTCAGATCATATAGGTTTAACACAGTCCATCCATAAGATTTTAATTTATCAATTAAATCTTTTTCATCAATGTTATTATTCTTTGCTAAACTTTCCAATTCTTTAGTACAACTTATAACTATTTCACGTTCACTTGTATTATCTACTAAATCTCTTACAACCTCACTAATATAAAATTCTTTTAATTGTTTATAATTTAATTGTCCTTCATAATTACTAAAATCATCAAATACTAAATACATATTATTTTATCCTCCTTAATTGTTCTTCTAAATCTTCAATTTCAGCTTCTAATTTATTTGATAAAGCACTATCTCCGTGATATTGTTTTTGTGCGTTTACATATTGTCTTACTTTTTGTTCTATAATTAATTCTATTTTTTCTTTACTCATATCTATCTCCTGTATTCTTTAAATATTCTAAATCATCTATTAATTTATATATTACGTAAACCATTCTACGTTTTTCATTTATTGCTCCTATATCTAATCAATCCAATTCAATATCTTTAAAATCTTGGTATGTAGCAATTTCAGATATTTCATTAGAATAATTATCTTTTTCTTCTATCAACCAATTTATAGTTTTATTTACTAATTTTATATAATATTCTTTATTCATCTTTTAACTCCAATTCCTTTCTAACCAATAATCATAATATGATGCTCCAACTGAGCCATCAAAAAACCAATTAACTATTGAATGATAAAAATCTTCTTCATCAAATCTATTCATTTTATCTTCATATATTTTTCTATAAGTATCTATGTACTCATCAGTATCGGATTCACAAAAAACTCCTTTTGCTTTTAATATTTTATTTGTTTCTTCCTTATTCATCCTAATACCTACTTTCTACACTAAACCTTTTATTATTGTAATAAACTCTAATTGAATTTCCACTCCAATATCCTTGACTATTTAAACATACTTCTAATTGCTTTTTTATTTGTTTTTCATCCTGTCTCTTATACACATCTCCGAGCCCACGAGCCCTCTCTACAGCTC
>CALYOH010000085.1 GCA_945228905.1 uncultured Caryophanales bacterium | reverse complement strand
TCTACACGCGTAAGATCGTCGGCAGCGTCAGATGTGTATAAGAGACAGTGTTCTTATTAATCGTGGTAAAGAAAAGTTTTTAATTCAAACTGAAGAAGATTATGAAAAATTAATTAATGTATGTAGTATATTAATGAATCCTGGTTTTCTTTTAATGGTTGGGGAAAGCAATAATGATGAAAGATATCATATTAATTATAGAAGGTATCTTTCTAACTTTGTTATTCAAGAATATGTTGACACTCCAACTGATTATAATACATCAGTTAGATTATTAACTTCATCATCTAATGATTTATTATACGCATCATTAAAATATAATGAAGTAGGAGAATATGTTGATGAAACATCTTTAGTTGGAACATTTTTAAGTACTGTTTATCCTATAAGTACTAAATCTATTGTATCTAATACATGTTCTGGAGGAAGTAATATTATTCTTGGAGAAGATAGTTATACTCCAGAAGAGAAGAAGATTTTATCTTTACATGATATTGATTCTGATCAATTTAGAAAAGTTGTTAGTGCTTCTCAAGATTTACATGAATTATTACATTCTGAATTAGGTATTTTATGTGGATTTGATTATATTTATGATAAAGAAAAACAAAAATGGTTCTTATTAGAATATCATAGTGTTCCTATGGTTGGAGATTATGTTAAAAGATTTGGATTTAGCTATGATAATCAATTAAGAAAAAAATGTGCTGAAGGACATGTTAGAGCGACAGCTTTATGTAAAAAATTAGAAAAAACTAGATAATTCTAGTTTTTTTTAATTTTTATATATTGATATAATTCTGGTTTATCTTTTAATTTTCTTCTTTTTATAAATTCTTGGAAATTACTATAATTAACTTCTAAGTCTTCTATTGTATCTGATTCTAATATTTTACTTGCTTCTTCTTGTATTATTTTATCAGCTTCTATATTTAATGGTTCAATATAGGTATAAATTCTATTTAATAATTCATCTGATACTGGTAGTATTGATGTATCAAATGGCATATTTGGATTTGGTATATATCCCATTACCCAGGCTAATTCTCTTAATACAGATTCTATTGTTTCATTTACTGCGACTAATTTATCTAATGAATCTAGATTATTTTCATCTGATTGTTTTATTGTATAGTCTATATGAGTTTTCATAATATTAAATATCTGATTATTACATTGTTCTACTACTTCTTTTATAGATGGTATTTTTTTCATAAATATTCCTTCTTTAGTTTTTTATTATATATTAATTGGTTACTATAATAAAGAAAAACTTGAAATAATGGACTTTTTTGTTATAATATATGGCAAAATGGAGGGTTTGGTATGCAAGAATATAGAGATGTGTTATTAGACTTTGATGGGGTTATATTAGATAGTGAAGAAAGAATAATGAAAAGAAGAAATGAGAATTCTGAATTAAGTTGGGATGAATTCTTTGATACTTTAGATTGGAAAGGTTTATATGAAGAGTCTCAAGAGATAAATGATTCTTTAAGAATACTTAAAATATATCAAAAGATGAATCCAAATCTTTATATAATATCTAAGACTCATACTTTAGAAGAAGGTAGATGGAAAATAAAAAGATTAAGACAAGAAGATATAACTATACCTTTCTTATTAGTTCCACCACATATTAAAAAGAGTGAAATATATATTCCTAACTCTAAAACATTACTTGTAGATGATTCTATTAAAAATATAAGAGATTGGAATAGTAAAGGTGGATATGGTGTTTTATTTGATCCAGAAGATAAATCAGAAGAAAAAGAAAAAGTAAAAAGTTTAGAATTTTTACTAAGGAGATAATTATGAGTAAAGAGATAGATAAAGAAGTAATTGAAAATTATAGACGTGCTCTTACTCAAAAATATAATGCTGTATGTTTAGATATAGATGGTACTGTTACTGAAAAGGGTAAGAAGACAATTGATCCTAAAATGTATCCAGTGTTTGCAGATTTATTAACAAGAAATGTACCTTTAGTATTTATTACTGGTAGAGGAGAAACTGGATTAGAAGAATTTAAAAATGAATTAGTTTCTACTTTAAGAAATATATATGGTATTAAAGATGAGAAATTAAGAAAGATATATGTTCTTGTTAATGACGGAGCTAGATTATTTAAGAGTAATCCTAACAGTAGTGAGGTATTAACTGATTGTGAGTATATCTCTTCGGAAGAGGCTTTTAAACAATTAGATAGAGTTAATCAATTTATTATATCTGTATTTTCTAATTCTAATTATAGAAATTATTATGATATATCTTATTCTAAGGATTCTAAGACTGGTAAAATTATTAATATTAGATTAAATATTAAGATTAATGATGATAAAATGAATGATGATATATATAGAATTATTAAATCTGAATTAAGAAGTTTTTCTAAATATTTAAATATTACTGAAGGTAATTATCAAAATAGAAAAGTAATGCAGATTGGTGTATCTAAGAAAGCTGCTGCGGTTAGAAAAGTAGAGCAAATAATTGGTATTCCTAAGAACTCTATGTTATTAGTTGGAGATAGGGGAGATGAAAAGGGAAATGATTATTCTATGCTAGATTTTGAGCAGGGATTTAGTGTTCAATATACTAGTAAAAAGAAAGATAAGTGTTTTCCTATACTAGATGAAGATAATCATGTTTTAACTGGGACTGATGCTACTACATATTTACTTACTCATGCTAAGATTTTACCAACTATATGTTTGGAGAAAGTAGACAAAGGTACTTATAGAAAGAACTATGCTGGAATAGAAAGAAGAATTAATGCAGGAAGAATTAATTATTATAATTCTATTAATTGGAAATTTAACAATGCTTTTAATGTTAATAATGGTTTTACTGATATATTTGATATAGATTCTGGTAGTGTTATTATACCTATGTATGAATGGGAACTTATTGATGATAATAATCCATTAAAACAATTTTTTTCTATTAAGGATTCTAATGGTAGAAATTGTAATATTCTTAGAGATGATATGAATATTATGTTAAGGGGATCTAAAAACTATTATTATTTACTTGCTAATAGACTTAGTGTACCTAAAGAAGATGGTAGTTTTGCTGATTATACTTCTTCAGAAGATGTACTTAACTGGATTAATAATTATATAGATTTTGTTATTGGATTAGATCAGACTTTTTACCATTATATTGATTTTAGTGATTCAATTAATAAGAGATTAGTTTTAGGAGCGTTAGATAATTTAAGAAATATTTGTTTAGTATGTATTAATTCTAGTTTAAATAGAGATTTTGACCCAATGAAATGTAATATTATTAATATGGAGTCTATTGATGATAGTGAGCATATTAAACGTATATATAATACATTATTATCAGTACATGATTTAATGATACATATTTTTACTGAGAAAGATTATTATGTTTCTCCATTACAATTACAAGCAATATGCTCTAATATTCTTGATATATTAGAAGTTGAAAAGATTAGAACTTTATCTGAAAATGATGAGGCTAAAGATTATTCTAAAATATATAGAGCTTATCGTGAATTAGACAATTTTGCTGAAGAGTATTTAACAACTAATTATGTTAAAGATAAAACTGATAATACTGGTTTAGGTATTTGTGGTATTAGTTATGGTGGTATAGAGTTACCTATTTTATATAAATCTATTTTTACTAATTGTGATAATGTATTATTATTTAAATTTCCTGATGATATAGGTCATTATAGAAATAAACATTCTGTAGAGATTAGAAGATTTGGATTAGAAGAAGATAAAATTAATATGGTTGGAGTAGATAAGAGTAATTTCTTTATGATATCTGATGATAATATATTAACTGCTAAAACTATACAACTTGCTATTAATATATTCTATGATTTAGGATTATTAGTTAATAAAGTAATGGTTGTTAGATATCCAAGTATTAATAGACTACAACAAATGACAATGTATAATCATGGAGCAGCTGATTATAATAGTTTCTTTAATTATATTGAAGGATTATTATTCCCATCTCCGTATAGTTATAGAGATTTAGAAAGTAAGAATCAGTATTTAGATTCTTTAGGTGTATTTGATTTAAATAGAGAAAAGATTTTAAAATGTCTTTATAAGAATCATGATTATAGAGATCATTCGGAAGTTGCTTATGTTAGAAAGAAAATATGATATGATATATATAGTAGGAAAGGAAATGTGTTATGAGAGTTGTAAGTGTTGGTGATTTAGTAACAGATTTTTACTATAATAATTCTAAAATTATAGGTGTTGATGGCGGTAAATCTTGTCATAATATTGTTATTAATTTGAATAAGTTAGGACCTGTCTCTTATACACATCTGACGATGCCGAAGATCTTACGCGTGTAG
>CALYOH010000084.1 GCA_945228905.1 uncultured Caryophanales bacterium | reverse complement strand
ATTCAAATGGTTTATCACCTCTTGCATCAACTATATCTTTACCTACTACAATACCTATTCCTTTTATACAAGTAAATGGTAATCTAATAGATCCATCTTCATATTTATATATATCATATGAATTATTAATATCAGGTTTTAATATTTTAATTCCATTTCTCTTTGCTTCATTTAAATATTCTTTATTTTTTATATCAGCGCCTATATTATTGTTTAATAAATTAATATAAAAATGTTCTTTAAAATGTACTTTTAAATATGCCATTTGATATGCAAATAATGCATAAGCTACAGCATGTGATTTATTAAAACCATATCCAGCAAATGGAAGAATTAAATCAAATACTTTATCAATAGTCTTCTCATCGTAGCCATTTTTTAAAGCACTTGTTTTAAATCTAATTCTTTCTTTTTCTATAACATCAGTTTTCTTTTTACTAATTGCTTTTCTAACTACATCTGCTTCACCTAAAGAATATCCACCCATCTTCTTTAAGATTTCAATTACTTGCTCTTGATATACAAGTATTCCATATGTTTCTTGTAATATTGGTTTTAAATCTTCATGTAAATATGTAATTATTTGATTATTATTTTTTCTTGCAATGTAAGTATCAATCATTTGAGCAGGTCCTGGTCTAAACATTGCAATAGATATTATTAAATCATTAAATGAATTTGGTTTAGAATTTCTTAAGAAATTTTTCATACCACTTGATTCAAATTGGAAAATTCCTGATGTATCTCCATTTGAAAATAATTTATAAACATCTTTATCATCTAATGATATTTTATTTATATCAATATCTGGATTATCTTTTCTAATATCTTTTAATAAAGATAAATTCTTTAATGACAATATATCCATTTTTAATAATCCTAATTCTTCAATTTCATCTTTATCAAATCCAACTAATAAATCATTTCCATTTGAAACAATTGGAACTAAATCTTTTAGTTTAGCTGATGAAATAACAACACCTGCAGCATGAACTGTAATATGATGTTTTAATCCTTCCAAATAAAATGCTTCATCATATACTTTCTTTAACTTATAATTATGTTTTAATATTTCTTTAACTTCATCTTTTTCTAAATTTTCTCTTAAACTTAATTTACTATCAACATTCTTTAATAATACAGTTATCATATTATCTTCTATATTATTAATTTTACCAACTGTTCTTAATACTTCTTTAGCAGTCATGGTACCAAATGCAATAATATTAGCAACATATTCAGAGCCATATTTTTCTCTTATGTATTCAACTATTTCATTTCTTCTTTCATCTTCAAAGTCAATATCAATATCTGGCATTGATACTCTTTCAGGATTTAAGAATCTTTCAAATAATAAATTATATTTTAATGGATCGATCCAAGTAATACCTAATGAATAAGCAACTAAAGAACCAACAGCAGATCCTCTTCCTACTCCTACAACTATATTACTTTTATATGCAAATCTAACATAGTCATATACTATCAGGAAATAATCAACAAAACCCATATCAGATATTATTTTTAATTCATATTCTAATCTATCTATATATTCCTTTGTAACATTGCCATTTAATCTTTTAGTTAACCCTTTTTTTGCTAAATCATATAAATATTCTTTAGAATTATCTTTATAAACTGGAATATATCTTTTAGATGTATCAAAAGATATATTTATTTTATCTACTAAGAAAGATGTATCATATGTTTCTTTTGTTAAGATATTTGAATCATAGTTGATAAATTCCATATCACCTAGTTTTTTATTATCTTTAATTAAAGATAAATAATTAACATATTTAGAACTATCCTTATTTAAAGAATATATAAGATTAATATAAATATTTTTTCTAGTAATATCATTAACTAAATGTTCTTCAATTTGATTCTTATAACTCATATATACTTCATCATATATAGATGAAATATCTTTATATATTTCTCTAGATTCATAAGGAACTATAGCAATAATATTATCTTTATAATTTTTTAAATCATTAACTTTAATAACTTTATCAATTGAATCTTTAGTTAAATTAAATAGCAAAGATAATCCTTTATTATTTATTGGATATAAATAAATATGTTTATCTTCAACAAGATAGTCTAATCCTACTACACCTTTAATATTATTTTTCTTACATTCATTTAAAAATACATGAGAACTACATAAGTTATCATCTAAGATACCAAGGGAATCAAAATGATTATCCACTGCAAACTTCATTAAGTCTTTAATTTTTATCAAACTACTTAATAAACTATAATCAGTTTTTATACCAAGTGGTGTATACATCATCATCCCTCCTTCATATCCCTATTATATAACAATATTTCATTGACAATCAATAAAGATGATTATACAATAAGCTCTAAATTGGAGGGTTTGGTATCTATGACAACATTGGAAACCATAATAAAAAAAGATGTATTAGATTTAATAAAAATAACTAAAGAAGAAAACAAAACAAAAATTAACAATGAAGCTCTTCCTATGGTTTATGAATCTTATGATTTAACTATGTTAACTCAATATCTAAAAACTATTAAAGAAGAATTCTATGATGTTGATAAGTTTGCATGCCTATTAGATGATATTAGATACTTTGAAGAAGCAAGCCCTGTTATTGAAAGATTACATCATAATATTGAAACAAGTATGCATAATAAAGCAGCACTTCAATTAGCAGAAAAATCTCAAATATTTCAAAATATGATGACTGATTATTACATAATTAATGATGTTGAATGTGATATGATCACTACATGCATTGAACTTATACAAAAACATATAGATGCTTCTAAAGATAAAACATTAAATTATTTATCCGTCTTAGGAAGAATAAGAGATAATGTTGATTTCAAATATAATTCAAATGTTGAAACATATGCAATTGTTCTTCCTCACTTAGATGATGAAGAAATTCAAGATAAAATTAATTTATATTTAGAAAACATGATAATTAGATGTATGTATGAAATAGCTAAATACAATAACAAAAATTTAACAAACGAAGAAACATATGCAAAAGTAAATGCATTAGCAATTTTCTTACAAGCAGCTTTAACAAAAGTAAAAAACAAATCATATGTACATGAATATCAATTATTATCTAACAGAATACCATTAGATACTACAGCTAAAGGTATTGTTAATACAGCATTTGTTCAAGAAAGAGAAATGCAAAAAAAATTAGTGAAGGATGATGAAAATGGCTTGTAAAGAATATGAATTACTTCAAGATTTATTAAAGTTTTCAAAGTCCGCTGTTGGATTATATGATAGACTTGCTGATTTAGAAATCAAAGGTGAAGCTTATAGTAAACAATACTTTGAATATTTAGACTTAATTCGTGAAGTTAGAAAATATGAAGAAAGATTATGGAATCAAATTAGAATTGATACTCCATTTATGCAAAATTACTTAGAACGTATTTGCAGAGTTAAAAAAATAAGTAACCAAGATTTATTATTTTGTTTAGATTCACTAAACAATGATGCAGTTGAATACAAAAGATTAATTGGTCATGCTCAAACACTTGGTGCAAGAAGAGATGAAACTCTAGTTGCATATGAAATATCACCTGAAGAATTTAGAGAATATAAAAGACAAATTGAAGAACAACTTGGATATCCAATCGAACTATTAACACCTGAAGAAGCAGGATATGATAGATATGATGATATGAATCAATTTGTAGAAGAGCAAACAGTTGCTGAAGAACATATTAGAAACCAAATTGAACTATTAAGAAATGAAGTTTTATCTCATACTTTTATAGCTTATTTAGATGAAGAAATAAAAAAATGTACAAATAAATATATTAGAAATTATTTAATACAAGCAAAATATAGAACAATTTGTTTTAATGATGCATTAGAAGATTACTTTGTTGATCGTGCACCATCATATCTAATGCCTAAACTATTCCAAATATGTGTTGAAGCAGATATCAAAGGAAAAGAAAAATACTATCAAGAAGTTTATACTAACTTTTTACAAGCTGAAATTGAAGAAGCAATAAGTGAATTAGATAGTATTGAATATGATAAATTACCACTTAGACAAGGTGGTGGATATGTATTACTTGAAACAATATATACAAGAGCATGCAACTCAGTTAATCCAAGTGCAGATCTTGAAGGTGATATTGAAGTAATTAAACAAAATGCATTAAAAAATTCAAAGACAGATTATGCTAAACAAAACATAATTGACTCATTTAAATTAAAGAAAGAGTTAACTATGTCGAAAAATGTTGACTTATAATATTTAAATTGATATAATCTTACAGAAATTCGTTATGGAAGGAGTACTAATTATGGCAAAGAAATTAACTAGTAGAAAACCTTTATTTGGTAACTTAAGAAGTCATTCTTGTAG
>CALYOH010000083.1 GCA_945228905.1 uncultured Caryophanales bacterium | reverse complement strand
TACCATCTATTCCATAGAAATTAAATGCTTCATATTTATTATCAACTGCATAATTAATCATTTCATATTGTAATAAGTATTGTGAATTATACTTCATAAATTGTTTATAACTTGCTCCAAAAAGATAATTAATTTCTCTTCCATATAACATATACCATCCACCAGCAATTATCTTCTTTTCACCATATTCTTCTATAGTAGACTCTAATACTTTAATTTTCTCTTCTAATCTTTCTTTTTCAAGTTCTAATTCTTTTAATTGTTTTTCTTTATTACCTTTTTCTTTTAATTCATCTTGTCTTTTTAAATTCTCATCTAAATTACTTTTACTATTATCAAGTAACTCTTTAAAATTAATTTCTACTAATAATACTTTAACTAAATTCTTTTTCTTAAGTATCTTAAACATACTTAAATAATATGATAATGGTCTATCTACAAATTCTCTTCTTTCAGCAGTATGTTTCATTAAATTCTTAAATTCAAATAAATTATCTTCATCTGCTTCAATTATTTTTAATGAATTCTTTCTAGAATTATTAATTCTCCATTTACAACTCTTTCTCATATTAGAATATAATTCATCCATACTCATACCATTAATATCAAGAACAGATATCCATCTTGGCTCTAAGTCAGTTTTCTTATCTTGATTAATATAAAATCCATTATGAATAAATCCTAACTCTTTTAATTTATTCATTAAATCATTTCTCTCAGTATCAGGAACAACTTCCCCATCAACTGTTCTCTCTTGATAATCTACATATGGATTAATCTTTAAAAATAAAGCGTTCTTATCCTTAA
This sequence comes from uncultured Caryophanales bacterium, assembly GCA_945228905.1. Classification (GTDB taxonomy): domain Bacteria; phylum Bacillota_I; class Bacilli_A; order RF39; family UBA660; genus UBA3789. The sequence continues at coordinate 3,658 of CALYOH010000083.1, read as the reverse complement.
GAAATTTCTTAATACCTTTAACAAACTCTTCAAGTATTTCTAAATTATCATAATCTAATAAGAATCCTCTTGGAGCATAAAACATATTCTTAAAAAATTTAATCTTCTTATATAAAAGTAATGTTGCAGCAACAACCTTATTATTATCCTTTAATCCTACATAATAATGTCCCCATCCATTATCTTTCTTAACTTCTGCCCATAGAGGCATTTGAAAGAAACTTGTATATTTACTTTTTTTAGAGTATTCTGCAAATTCTTTTTCTGTTAATTCTACAAATTCCATCATCATACCTTCTTTCTATTTAAGTATAACATATTAATTAAAAATATATTCTTTATATTTATCTCCCTTTTCAGCATAACTCTTAAAATATTCATAAGAAGCTGCTGCTGGAGATAAAATACATATCTTATCTTTAGCTGTTACTTTCTTAGCAATCTCTACTGCTGTTTTTAAATCTTCAGCAAAATAAGTTTTATCTTTAGGTAAATCTTTACCAATATCATATCCAGTCTTAGGCATACATATAAAATGATTAATACCACTTTCAATTAATTTCTCAGCAAACCCTTCATATGATATTCCTCTATCTAATCCACCAAATATTAAAGTATCAATATCTTTAATAGCACTTATAGTTGCAAGTGTAGCTTCTGGAATAGTTGCTAATGTATCAACATAGTATCTTACTCCATCAAGTTCACCTAAATTTTCCATTCTATATTGTAAAGGTTTAAAATTAGATATTGTATTTAATATATCTTTATCACTAATATTAAATAACTTACCTATAATAAAACATACCATTATATTTATAAAATTGTGATCTCCCAATATCTCTCTTTTTAAATCTTTAGTAAATACAATATTCCCATCATAATAAACATTACTATCTTTTAAATATATATCAGCAATATCACTAGTACTTACAGTTATCTTATTACTTCTAATAATAGTATTATTAACTTTATTATTTAATGTTTCATTATCTTTATAGTAAATTGCATAATCATTAGTATCTTGATATCTAAACATATTCATTTTAGCATTATGATATGCCTCAATACTACCAGTATGATCTAAATGATCTTGGAAAAGATTAAGTATTACTCCAATATGTGGAGATAATTTTAAAGTTTCTAATTGATGAGAAGACATTTCAATAACAAAATATGTATCATCATCAACTTCATCTAACATAGAAAATGCAGGTATTCCTATATTACCAACTAATACTGCTTTAATACCATTTTCTTTTAATATTGTATAAGCAAGAGTTGTAGTAGTACTTTTACCCTTAGTACCAGTAATACCAATTATCTTATTTCTATGTACTTCTAATAACAATTCTATTTGAGAAGTTATTTTACTATAATCAACATCTACTCCAAATAAAGATATACCTGGAGTTTTTAATACTAAATCATAATCATTTAAATTATCTAAATAATTATCTCCATATATAAAAGAAATATTATTATCATTTTTAACTAACTCATCATTACTATAATCCAATGAATCAATAACAGTTAACTTAGTATCAGGCAAATACTTTCTAATAAAACCATAACTAGTTTTACCTTCTCTACCAAAACCTAAAATTGCAATATTTTTATTTCTTAATATATCAACTATTTTATCTATCATTATATTACTTCCTTTATTATATTCTCATAATATTCATCTAAACTATGTTCACTATTATAAGAATGTTCTAAATCCATATTTAAAATACTTTCATCATAATAATTATCTTTATAATATTGTAATAAATAAGGTAACTCTAAAGAATAATTTTTAATAGTCTTAGTAATAGAATAATTAATCTCTTCAAAAGTACCAACACAATCAAAAGGTTTAACATTTTCTTTTCCTAATAATTCTTTAAATAATTGTAATAAATCCTTATCTTCAAACATATCAGTACCAAATATATCTACTAATTGATCTTTATATAAATAAGGAGAAAGCAAAGAAAATACAAATAAACATTTAGCACATTTACAACACCATATCCAAGGAGTTTCCTTACTACCCAAATTACAACTCTTAAACACTTTAAAATATTTATCACAATATTTAGAAAATAACATTCCAATTTGATATTCACATAAAGATCTAAGTAATGAAAAATAATTAATACCAGTACCTAAATATTTCTTAGAATAATTTTGAAAATCTAATTCATATTCATATGATTTAGAATATTGATGATTAATCTTAGTACCCAAAACATTAACTTGATTGGCACTACTCTCATTAGATAAAATAATATTCTTTTTATTATTTAAATAAGCAACTAAATATGAAACAAATGAAACCATTGCACTAAAAGGTACATGTCCATTTAAATATCCTTCATTATTTAAATCTATTAATTTCTTATCTATAATTCTTTTAACTCCATAAAATTCATTAATACCTGAAGTATTAACACAATCTATATGTACTTGTTTAGGATTAATAGAAAAACAAGAATTATTTTCTTCATTCCTTAATAATTCTAAAGATACACAAGAATCTTTTCCCCCACCTATACAAATAAGATTACCAACTCCAGAATAATCAATATTAGTATCATATATTTTTCCACTACTATTAATATTCATAAAAGTATCAATATCATTAGTAATACCATTTCTATAGAAGAATTCTCCTAAACCATAAAAATATACTTTCTTAAAGAATTTAATTTGTTCATCATTAATTGTTCCACATTTAATATTAACATTCTTAGATATAGTACTTTTCCAATAATTAACTAATTCTAATAATCCTATATTAAAGACTAATTTTTCTACATAATCTTTATTAATATTAGTAATTGTAAATGGTACTTCTATAATATGTTTAAAACTTTCTAATCCAACTATTTCATAATTATATTCTATAGTAATAGTATTATCATTATATGTAATATTAAAACTATTAAAATTAAAAGTATCAAACTTTAATATTTCATTCATGTCTTTTTTCATAGGATTACCTCCAAAATTATTATACACTAAATATATAAAAATAGTCACTTTTGGTAGAGTAAAATATGTAAACATATGCTACAATAATAATAGAAAGGGTGATTTAATTGGCTAAGAAAAAGAAAGGAAAAGCATCTCATATAAAGACATATGTTATAGGAGTAATTGCAAGTGTAGGAGTTTCATTATTATTTTCTTTAATTGGAGCATTTAAAATTAAAACATCAGGAGCAGTAAATAGCGGAGTATCCGCAATGGAACTATTTGGTATAATATTTCCACTATTTATTATTGTATTAACTGTAATTACAATAGGAGTAATAGTTCTATATTATGCTTTCACAGATAATAAAAAAGGCAAGTAATACTTGTCTTTTTATTTTTAATAAATTATCCCACTATTTTACTTATAATACTTTTCATATCTTCTATTAAAGCCTTAATATTCCAAATACCATATTCACTTAATACACCAGTTTTAATATTAATATTTTTTTCTTTCATAACTATCTTTATCTTTAATCCAATTTTTATTCGTATAATAATCATTAAGTTTATTAAGATCATCTATCTTATCATTAAACTTATTAATTTCAGACTTTAATTTTTTATACTAAGTAATATTTTATCTCTGTCTCTTATACACATCTCCGAGCCCACGAGACCTCTCTACATC
>CALYOH010000082.1 GCA_945228905.1 uncultured Caryophanales bacterium | reverse complement strand
GATCTACACGCGGAAGATCGTCGGCAGCGTCAGATGTGTATAAGAGACAGGTTGCAAATTATGCATTTGTTTCAAAAGAAGATTTACATGATTCAATCATGGATGAACTTGATATAATTAAAAAAACTCAAAAAGATATTGAAACTGGTGAAATTGAAGCAGAAGGAAATATTGTAATAAATATTTATACAACTAAAAATGGAAAATTCCAAGCTTTAGAAGTAAAAAATGATGAAGGTATTGTATTAACATCAGTATCTGATAACAATATTACTACATATAAGCTTTATGAAAAAAATGAAGTTGAATATACTTTTACTTATAATGAAGTAGAAAAAGAATACTCATTTAAAATTGATTCTGCTGATTTAAAAATTAAAAAGATTGAAGATGGATTAAAAGTAACATATATAGGAAATGGTAATAATTTAGAAGTTACATTAACTTCTAAAGCAAGTTCTGAAAAAGTAAATGGTAATTTAGCAGTTAATGGAGATTTTGCATTTGATTCATCAAAAGCTAAATTGACATTTACATATGAAAATGAATTAAAGAAAGCTACTGCTATAGATAAATTTGATGTAGCAAATGCTACTGAATTTAGTACTATAACACCTGAACAATCACAAGCAATTGCTAATAAATTAGTAGAAGTAACTAAAGGGTCTTTCCTTGAACCATATGCTCAATCAGTTGCTTATATGTTAGCACCTCCAATAACACCAACTCCAACACCAACAGAATTTGATACTTATATAGATTTAGAAGATTAATCATATTTATATTCAAATAGTTATAAAGAATAAAAACACATCATATGATGTGTTTTTTAATTTCCTCCAATTGCTTGTAAGTAACAATTATCAATTCCTTCATTTAATGTATAATCAAATTCATATGTATAATCATTTGTATTATCTGTTTTCTTGAAGTTTTCAATTGTACCTAACTCACATTGCATAGCATTAATATTGTATTTAGTATTTAATGATATATGTCTTTTATTACCATATTCTACTGAATATATTTCTAATGGTATTTTGCTTTGAAATATATCAATAAAGTATAAATTCATATTTCTTTTAAAATCTGTATTCCATTCATTAATTTTTATTACTTTATAGTTTTTAATATTCTTCTCTAATACAAGATCTAATACATTAATATTTCCATCTCCATTGATGTCTATTTCATCTAATGATTTTCCTTCTGTTCTTCCAACAATATAATCTCTTATATCTTGGTTTTTAGCTCCTTGTACTGCAAATACAGTTCCAATAGATATAATACTTAAACCTAACATGAATAAGATAATACTTCTATATTTATACTTATCTGGATCTATACCATTTTCTCTATTTTCATTTTCTTGAGTATCTGTGAATGTATTTCTTAAATGTTTAGCATTATTATCAAAGAATTGAGCATTTGTATTAAATGGTATATTTTGTTTTCTATTTTTAAATGATATATGTATTAAATCTAAAACTATCAAAGCAACTATTACAATAACAGCAATATATATGTATATTTTATTCTTTTCAGCCCATTCTTTAATAGTTGCTTTTTCATCTATATCTAAAGATGAACTGCTTAACATATTTGTACCATTCATTGAAAGAGTAATTTCTTTTCCAGGTAATCTTGTTAATTTTTCTGCCATACCAGAAGACATTACTTTACTAAATCTAATTTTAGCATCTGTATATGGTATAAATTTATCTGTAAATTCAAAATATAGTTTTAAATATGGAGCACTGCTATATCCATATTCACCATCAACTACCATTGATATTTTAGTTTTTTTATCATTCTTTTTATATTCACCTTGTGTTAAAGTGAATGATCCATTTGGTGTAACTTCCTTCAAATTAAGTTTTTCATTGTCGAATTCAATTTCATGTTGAATAGCAACAGCATCAGGTGCTTCAATATTCATCACTATTTCAACACCAATTAAATTGTTTTTATCATCTAATATATTTTGTTGTTCATGTGATATTGAAACTTCATCTAATGCATATGTGTTTGGTAATAATATAAACATTGATATTATTACCAATAATAGGTGTTTTGTTATTTTCATATTACATCTCCTATAGATTCTATATTTTCTTTTATTGTATCTATACTATGTTGTAACTTTTGTTTTTCTATTTCATCTAAAATTAATTTAATTCTTCTTTTAGCACCATCTTTACCAATTATTGCCGGTAATCCAACATAAACATCATTGTCTTCATCATATGTTGAAATAGGTATTATTAAGTTTTCATTTCCTAATATAGCATTTGTTATTCTAACCAATGCCATTCCTATACCATAGTAAGTAGCACCTTTTCTTTCTATTATTTCATATGCTGCATTTCTTACTTCTTTTTCTATATAATATAATTCATCTTGTCTAAAGAAATCTCTTATATGTTGTAGGCTTATATTTGTGTTACTCCAAGGAATGAATTCTGAATCACCATGTTCACCAATAACATAAGCTTGAATATTTTTTGGTGATACACATAATTTTTTACCAATTATGTTTTGTAATCTTGCAGTATCTAATGATGTTCCTGATCCAATAACTTGATTATGAGGAAGTCCTGAGTATTTATATGTTAAATATGTCATGACATCAAGTGGGTTTGTTGCTACTAGGAATATTCCATTAAAACCAGAACTCATTACTTTATTAATGATATCTTTAAAAATCACTGAATTCTTATATATTAAATCAGTTCTGGTTTCTCCCGGCTTTTGATTTGCTCCAGCTGCTATCATTACTATTTTTGCATCTTTACAATCTTCATAGCGTCCTACATTAATACTTATTTTAGAAGGAGCATATGCTAAGCAATGGTTTAAATCCATTACTTCACCTTCAACTCTATGTTCATCCAGATCAATTAAATATAATTTATTAACATATGATCTTTGGTTTAATAGAGCATAAGCATAAGACATGCCAACATTTCCGCATCCTATGATAACTACTTTATTATCCATAATATCACCATTAAAATTATATCATAATTATAAAATATATGATATTATATTTATATAGGATGGAGGAGTAAATTATGTTTTGTCCCAACTGTGGTACTAAGTCATTTAATGTTAATTATTGTCCTTCATGTGGAATGAATTTATCATCTAATAAATATATTTATCAAAAACAAAATATAGCTGGATATCAACAACCAACAGTTACGGCTATATCAGCTAATAATAAGATACATAAACAATTTGTATTAGTTGATCATTTACCATTATTGGTTGTTGTATGTTTAATAGCACTAATAATCTTTGGTATGTTAATATATGTAATAATATAAAGTACTATTAAGTACTTTTTTTATTTGTTATAATAACTCTAGGTGATTGATATGTACTATCAAGATTTAATTAATAAGTATTATCCTAATATAGATATTTTAAGTGGATTAGTTAAAAAGAAAACAACATTTAGAGTAAATAATCTTAAATCTAATAAAGAAGAAATAGAATCTATATTAAATAGTAATAATATAAAATATAGTAAGGTAGATTTCTATGATGATGCCTTTATATTAGAAACTGATATAGATTTAAGAGAGTTAGATATTTATAAAGAAGGAAAAATATATGTTCAAAGTTTATCATCAATGTTACCACCTTTATATTTTGATTATAAACAAAATGATTCAATTATAGATATGGCAGCAGCTCCTGGTGGAAAAACTTCTGAAATTGCATCAATTACTAATGATACAGTTTTAATTACGGCAGTTGAAAAAAATAAACTAAGAGGAGAAAAATTAATATATAACTTAGATAAACAAGGATTAAAACACTATAGTATTATCTTTGAAGATGCAACTAAACTAAATGAATTCATGAAATTCAATAAGGTATTATTAGATGCTCCTTGTTCAGGTTCAGGAACAATAATAAAAGAACAACTTAATAGTATTACTGAAGATTTAGTAAATAGATCAAGCAATATACAAAAAGAATTATTAGATAAAGCTATTAACCTAGTTAATGTTGGTGATGAAATAATATATTCTACATGTTCCATTTTTAAAGTTGAAAACGAGGAAGTTATTAACAAATATATTCAAGAAGGTAGAATAGAAGTAATTCCTATTAATACATCAATAGAAACGCTTCCTTCAACTATAGAAGGAGTATTAACAATTAAACCAACAGAACTATACGAAGGATTCTTTATATCAAAATTAAAGAAAATAAAATAGTTTCTTTTTTTATTTAAATTTGCTATAATAAGATTATTGAAGGAGAGGTTACAATGGAATTAAAAGGATCAAAAACTGAACAAAATTTACTAGCAGCATTTGCTGGTGAATCACAAGCAAGAAATAAATATACTTATTTTGCTTCTAAAGCTAAAAAAGATGGATATGAACAAATAGCTGCAATATTTGACTGTCTCTTATACACATATCCGAGCCCACGAGACCTCTCTACAGCTCGGATGCC
>CALYOH010000081.1 GCA_945228905.1 uncultured Caryophanales bacterium | reverse complement strand
CATATATGCTATTGTATCAGAATAAGTATTACCTGATGCAGTTCTTAATAATAATAATTTAAAATTTTGACCATTTGATAATTTTCCATAATCTAAAGTGATATTAACATTATACATGTCTTTTTCATATATAAATCCATTTTTCTTTAATATGGTATTAATTGTTTCATCACCAAAAGTTGCAGGGAATTCAACTTCACCAGTTGTATTAGTTTCAGTTGATGGTGGATACTCACCAGGGTTATAATCATCAATTATTTCATGAATGCCACCTTCTTGTTTTGGTTTATGTTTTGGTAAATATACATATGAATAATATAAAACTCCTGCAAAAAATATAATAGCTAATATCATAGCAATTCTTGCTGACTTAATACCAGCACTTGTATCTTTTACTTCACTTATGTGTTTTAAAGGGTCATCTTTTGATATAAAGTTAGCCGTAAATGTATCTTCTTGAGTTAAAGATGTTTCGTCTTTTACCTTAGGTAATTCTACTTTTTCTTCCTCTGGTTCATCTTTTAGAGGTTTACCACATTCAGGACAAATATCATACTCATCATCTAATTCAAAATTACAATGTTTGCACTTCATACCACACACCTTCTTCCCTATTATTAATAATTATAACATAAAAAAAAGAAGTATTAAATACTTCTTTATTTATTTCCAGAATCCTCCAATTACCTCTCCATCAATAAATGAAACTGTATCATTAGTTATTGTAGATAATTGTTCTAATCCAGATGTTTCATCTCTTTCTTTAATATATGCATATTGACCATTTTTAATTAAAGATGATTTATTATTATAAATATAATCTGGATCTTTTGTATTAAACATTCCTGTTACATTTGTATAAATACAAGATGTATCATTTAAGATTAATACATAATATTTTTCATTTATAAATATATTTATATAATAGTAATCTTTATCAGATCCTTTAATAACTTGTTCTTCAATTGTATATATATTTGAATGAAGTAATGATGTATATAAATCATTTAATTCATAAATATTATTTTGAACAATAGCATCAGATACTTGATTATTATCTAAATATACTTTTATTACTGGACTATAACCTGTTGATGTTTTAGTTATTTCATAACTATATTTTAATATATGACTTGTACTGTTTAATATTACTTCATTAGAAGTAGCTTTTAACTCAGTATCTAATTGAACATTAACTTGTGTAGTAGTTGTTGTTGTAATAGTTGTTTCTTCGTTTTTATTAATTGGAATAATATCTTTCTTTAATAAATAATATATAATACCTAATATACATATTAAAAATAATATTACTATTAATAGTATCAATCCAACAGGTCTTTTATTATTTGATGATTTTGGTTTCTTAACACGTTCAATTTGTTTAACTTCAACTTGTAAATCATCTTTTCTAGATTCTTTAAGTAAGCTTTCTCTAATAGCTGTTCTCTCTAATTCTTTTTCTTTTTCTTCTTCTAAATCAATTTGTATTTCAGCTTGAACATCTTCACTTATAACAGGAATAATTGATGTGTTTTTTAATTTTTCTTCTTCTGGCATAGGTTCAATTGGTTCAACAATAACTGGGTTTGCTTGAGTCTTGCCAAAGTCAATTGGATCAAGCATATTGCTTGCTATTGGAGTACCACATTTGGAACAAAATTGTCTTGTATTATCATTTGTTGTACCACATCTAGGACATTCCATATAACCAATCCTCTCTTCTATAAAATTATATAATTATTACATAAAAAAAGCAATCTAGTAGATTGCTTATTCTTTATAAATTATTTAATTTCAGCTCCACATTTAGAACAGAATTTTCCAGTAGCTTCAGCACCACATTGTGAGCAGAATCTTGATTCAGCTTCAGCAGCTTCTTTAACTGGAACTTCTTGTGCTAATGCAACTTCTCCAGGTTGAGCAGTAGGACCAGCATTTCCTGCAGGTGCAGATGCTTCCATTCCAGCAACAGCTCCCATAGCAGATGCTCCAAATGATTGAGTCATGTTAGCTCCCATGAATCCCATCATAGCTCCATTTTCATTAGCAGCAGCAGCTTTCATTGCTTCACCAGTTGCAGCAGCCATTTGTCCAGCCATATTGTCTGAGTAAACTTTACCCATACGTTTAGTCTTAGCAATTTCAGAATCCATAGATCTAATGATTTCTCTAGATTCTTCAGAAGCATTAACATTTAATGCAACATCTTTAATTTCAAGACCATATTGTTGAATCCATGATTCATCAAGTAAATCATTCATGATTTTAACAACATCATTTTTATATCCTTGAACTTGATTAAATGAAATGTTGTTTTGAATCATTAAGTTACTAATAGCTGTAGATACATTAGAACTGAATTGAGTCTTTAATTGTCCACCAACTACATCTTCAGCAGTAATAATATCTTTATCTGGATTTGTACCAATAACTTCAGCAACTAATGTTGCAGGATCTACAACTTGGAATGAATAATCTCCATTGTAAGTAATTTCAATAGATTCATAAATTGGATCTTGAATTGTAACTGGTTGTTGTGATCCAAAATGATTATTTAATACTTTATTTATTTTAATATAATAAACTCTTTGATCTTTTGCTGGTTGTCCACCATAAGTAATACGATCACCAATTCTCTTAATTGAATCTCCTATTCCTGTAAAGAAACCACCAGTGAAAATTGAAGGTTCAGAAGAATTTTCCCAAATGTAATCTCCTGATTCAGCACTAAATTCTTTAATAGCACCATTTTCAATAATCATCATTGCATATCCAACTGGAACAGCAATTTTACTACCATTAGAAATAATTCCTTCAGTAGCACCTTTGTTAGCGTCACCCTGAGATACAATACCTCTTGCAATTAATACATTATCATCAACTGCTGGCATTGTGACGAACTCTTTAAATTGATCCCCTACTACTTGAGAATCGGAATCAGTAATAGCTTTAATTAATCCCATAAATTAATTCTCCTTTTATTTAATAATCTACTAATATTATAACACACATATTTTTATTATTTGTAAACTTTTTTTATTAGTTTACTAATTATATAAAAATAAAACCCCTTTTTATAAGGAGTTTATTCTTTTAACAATTTCTTCTTTTCCTAAAAGTCTCATGATTTCATATAAATCTGGTGTTTGATCTTTAGATGTTAGCGCTACTCTTATAACTGTAGATACATCTGCAACATTTCCTTTATATGCATCTGGATTTTCTTTATATGCCTTCATATCAGAAGTATATCCATCTAAACTTTCAGTTAATTCCTTAACATGATTGAACCATGCTTCTTTATCATCTGATTCATCATAGAAATTATTAATATATTTATCTAATATATCTTTAATTTCAGACATATCATTTATTTTACCCCAAGCATAGTTTTCAGGTTTATATAAATCATTGTACATATACCAAATAGAGTTTTTAACATCAGACCAATTAGCATAATCTTTTCTTGGTTTCTTTTGTTCTCTTTCAATATTTAATATTGCTTTAGTATAATCTATATCTTTATTTATAATAGTATTAAATTCAGGATCATATTCTTTAGTCCATGTATCTAAGAAATCAAATACTTGGTCTTTAGTTAATCTTGAAATATAATTCTTAGAAATATTATCTAATTTATCTAAATCAAATAATGCTCCTGATGGACTCATCTTTTTAGCTGAGAATTCAAAATCAGTAAATGGAGCATCTGGATGTCCTTCTCTCCATGCTTCATAGTTTGAATTAGCAATAGTCATAATTGCTTCAATAACTGCATAGATTGGATATCCTTTTTCTTCATAATAAGTCATTCTTGCTTCTGGATCTAAACGTTTAGAAATCTTTCTAATTTGATCTCCATCTTTCTTTAAGATTAATGGAGTATGAACATATTTAGGCATTTTAAATCCAAATGCTCTAAATAACTTAAAGTGAATTGGAACTGATGAATACCATTCTTGTCCTCTTACAACATGTGTTGTTCTCATTAAATGATCATCAACTGCATGTGCAAAATGATATGTTGGTAATTCAGTAGATGATTTATAGATAATAGTATCAATATCATCTTCATGTAATTCAGTTTCACCTAATGCTAAATCATTAAATTTAAACATTGTATTAAAGTTTTCAGTCGATTTAAATCTAATTGTATATGGTTCACCTGCTTTAATTTTTTCAGCTGCTTCATCTGGAGTAAGATTTCTACTCTTAGCAAATTTACCATAGATACCAATTCTCATTTTAGCTTTAGATTGGTTATCTCTTATTACATCCATTTCTTCTTGTGTCATGAAACAAGGATAAGCTTTTACTTCAGCCACCAAATGTTTTATAAATGTTTTATAAATATCTCTTCTTTCAGAATGAATATATGGACCATAGTTTCCTACTGTTTCTCCACCTTTAATTTCATATTCATCTGGATGAAAATTATAATGGTCTAATACATGCATGATGTATTCAACAGCACCTTCTAGTTGTCTTTCTTGGTCTGTATCTTCATTTCTTAAAAAGAATACACCAT
>CALYOH010000080.1 GCA_945228905.1 uncultured Caryophanales bacterium | reverse complement strand
TGCATATTATGTAGAAGCTATAGATTATGGTGTTGCTAAAATAGATGGACTTACATCTTTAGGAGTAGGAGAAAACTTGTTTAAGATTACAGTAACAGCAGAAGATGAATCTACTAAAGTTTATAATGTCATTATTAGTAGAGGTAAGAACTTAAGTGGAGAAGTATCTAATAATACATATTTAAAAGAAATAAGGTTAGAAAATGGTAAATTAACTTCTCATTTTAAGAAAGATGTTTATTTATATAAATATACATCTAAGAAAGATTTTAAAATAGAAGCTATCTCTGAAGATGAAGATAGTAAAGTTGAAACCATTAATATGGGTAGTATGATAGTTATTGTAGTAACAGCACCTTCTGGTGATAAAGCATCATATGTATTATTACCTAAAGACTATAATATAGCTTTATTAATAGGCATAGTAATGTTTATTATAGTTATAATTGGTGTAGTATTATTTATAATAGCTAATAAGAGAAATAAGAAACATGCTAAGTAGCATGTTTTTGTTTGCTAAAAAAATAATATTAATATATAATAAATTTCGAATAGTGAGGAAAAAATATGAGTGAAGAAAGATTTTTAGAATTTGTTCAAGAAGTATATTATTATATTTTAGATGAAAGTTGGACAAAATTAAAAAATGTTTTATTCTTATTTACTAATGAATGTAATTCTAAAAATGCAATGCTTTTATATTATTTAGCAAAGCATTATGATTTAGATTATTTATTTGATTATATGGATTCTATTAGAAGAGGAATTAGTATAGATCTTAAAGCAGTTGAAAAGGAATATTTAGATTGTTTAAAAAATGGGAATCTAGAATATGCTAAATATTTATTAGATTTTATTGATTCAAAAGGTAAGGGTAATTATCTAGAAATAAATATGTCATTCTTAAAGTTTGCATATAATTATACTGATTATAAAATCAATGGTAAAAGATATCCATTATTAGATGATGATTTAATGATTGAATATGATTTGTTTGAACAATTAAAAAAAGAAGAAACTATAAAAGATATAGTTTCAACTGATAAATTAATTTCATTAAAGAAAGAATTTATAATGAGTTTGTATGACAATATAGATCAATATTCATGTACTGATAAAAAAGGTAGATATCATATTTTTGCAAAAGTAAATTCATTGGGAAATGCTAGAGAATCTAATTCTGAAGAATTTAATGCTACTATTGAGCGTGAATTATATTATATGAATAATCGCAAAGCTAAAGAATTAGTATGTGATGAATTATTACATACAAGTGGTTTTGAACCTGAGTTAGTTAGAATGTATAATGAATTAACTGGTAATGAAAAAACATTAAGACTTGAAAGACATATATGTCCTCCAAAAGAATATGATGCTTCATACAATGTTTTATATGATTTTAATTACAATATTGAAGGTATTGATGAATTAGTAAAAAAGGCATTAAAAAATAAACCTATTAATATATCATCTTATACAAATGAAGAACAAGGTTTAATATATGGAATAATTGCAAGAGAAGCATATAAATCAAACAATGCTTTCCTAGGAGATAGATATTTCAAGATGGCATGTAATTATCGTAAAAAGAATCCAGAAGTTAATTATTTCTTAAAATATGTAGATGAAAATAAAGGAAAGTTTAGTTTCCAATTAGTTAGAAGTCTAACTGAAGAAGTTAAACAATTATTAAAGAAATAATGATATTAGGAATAGATATAGATGATACTTTATTTGATACAAGAAAATACATTAGTATTTGTTGGAAAGAGTATCATGATAAATATGGAATAACAAGATATACTGATTCTATACCATCAACAATTAATACAGGTTGGGATGATCCTGATATAACTAGATTTTGGGATCTTTATAGAGATAAAATATGTGGTATAGTAGAAGCTAAGAAAGATGCTAGTATATCTTTGCTTAAATTAAGAAGTAATGGATTTGGATTAAAGATAGTAACTGCAAGACCTTTATATCAAAGATATAATACTCTTAGTTCTTTAAAAAGAAATAGAATTATTTTTGATGATATAATAATGAATGCAAAGTTAAAAGGAGAAGCATGTAAGATAAATGGAGTAGATTTACTTATTGATGATACTCAATTAAACTTAGATGATGCTGAATCTTTTGGAGTAGATACTTTATTATTCAAGGAACATGATACTTGGAATGAAGTATATAAAAAGATATTAGAGATAAATAAAAAAAGAAGGTTTTAAGAAGTGATTTGAAGAAAATCTACACGAAATAAAAAGAACGTGTAGATTTTTTATATGTTAAAATTTAGGAAAGGAGAAAAAATATGGCAAAAAAAGGACAAAAATTTAGAACTTTTACAAGAAAGCAAAAAATAAGAGCTGTAAAAATGGTACTGGAAGATGGAAAATCTTTAAATGAAGTTGAAAAAGATTTTCTTGGTTACAAAAAAAATACAGGAACATTAAATAGATGGATTGTAGAATATAATCAGGAAGGCGAAAAAAATGCATTTGGAAAGAAAAAAGGAAGAAAGAAAATTATAAATACAAATGAAGGATTAAAATATGAAATCCTAAAAAAATTCAACGCCTTCCTGAAAAAGGAAATATCTACAAATATAAATTTATCGAAAAATTCCAAATAATATATCCAATAAATTTAATGTGTGAAGTATTAGAAATATCAAGAGATTCTTATTATAAATGGTTAAAGAGGAAGAATATAAAAAATAAATACGAAATGTATTATGATTCATTAAAACCAATAGTAAAGAAATATTATGATCAATCAGAGGGTACTGCTGGATACAGACAAATTAAAGAACAACTAGAAGAACACGAAGGAATAATTATTTCTTATTATATGTCATTCCTAATAAAATGTTGTATTTTAAAGCTTCCTGCAGCAAGAAAGAAAAAACAAACTAAAAATAAATATCGAACAACAACTGATAATAACGTAACAAAATATACATATCAAAATATCGCTGAAAATACTGACATAAATGATATCTATAAAGTTATATCTACAGATACTACTGAAGTGAAACTTGAAACAGGAAAAACAAATGTCTCATTCTTTATCGATGCATATAGTTCAGAAATATTAGTAGCCTGTATTGGCAAATCATTATCAAATGATTTTATAGAATATAATTTAAAATTATTAAAGGAAAGTAATTATAAATTAGATAATGTGATTTTACACTCTGACCGTGGAGGAATGTATAAAAGTGGAATATATAAAACAAAAACCGCTGATATGAATCTAATTCCGAGTATGTCAGCACCATATACATGTACTCACAATCCTTGGATAGAAACTATCAACGGTCAATTTAAAGATTTCATCAAGAAACATTATCCCAAAAATCTTGATGAACTACAAATTGCACTCAACAAATTTGTATACTATAATAATAACATAAAAATCAAAAAGAAACTAAAAACAACCGCGAATAATTATCGCAGTTGTCATAGATAAGAACTTTTTATTTCGTGTAGAAATTTATCAAACCAGTTCTTTAAACCTTCTTTTTATTATTAATTATTCTTTTGATTTAATTGATAATTAATATATCTTTTATATCTTTCAGCTAAATTAGAATCAATAATCTTCATACCATATTTATCTCTTAATTTATCCATTGCAGTAACAGCAATAGTTGAATCTTCAGATACTTTTTTATCAGCTAATTTTTCTTTAATTTCTTCTTTAGAATCATCTAAAGATTTCTTTTCACCGATTTTTGTAATTAAGATTACATGATATCCATATGAAGTTTTAACTGGAGATTTAGATACTTCATTAACTTTTTGATTATATGCAGCTTTAGAGAAATCTTCAACCATATCTGTATAATTGAATGTTCCTAAATCTTGATATAATGTAGCATCATCTGAATCTGAATCATATTCTTTAAATGCATCAGCAACTTTAGTTCCAGATTTAACTTTCTTATTAATTTCACTTATAATTTTTTCAGCTTTTTCTTTAGCAGCTTTTAAAGCAGCATCATCAGTACCAGTAGGTTTAACTAAGATATGTACACCAGTTAAATCAGGTCTAACATCAGTTTTATAATAAGCTTTAATATCTGAATCACTTATAATTGTTTTAGCATAGTCAGTAGCAGCTTTATTATTTAAGTAATTAGATTTTACTGTATCTAAGTAAGCTTCTAATGAACTATATCCATAGTTTTGTAATGCACTTAACATTTTTTCTTCATCATAAGATCCATCTTCTTTTTTGTATTGAGATTTGATAGATAATTCAGCAGTTTGTAAATAAGTTTTAGTATCAGCTTCTTTATCTTTATATTCTTCATCTAGAATTTTAGTATCAATTTTATTTAAGATAGTAGATAATCCATTACTAACTTTGATTTCATTCCAAATTTCATTTGCTGAATATTTAGTTCCATCTTTTAATTCTACAATAGCTTCGTCTCCATTTTCTAATTTTGGTACCATATTTGCTCTTCCTGTTGCAATAATAATTGTTTCGACTATTACAGCAATTGCAAGTATAGCAATTATGATTACGTTGATATTTTTCTTCATGTTTAATTCCTCCCTAAAAGATATTATATCATATATATG
>CALYOH010000079.1 GCA_945228905.1 uncultured Caryophanales bacterium | reverse complement strand
GTATAATCTATTAATACATTAATAACACCAGCTGGAAGATTAAAATCAATAGCTAAAGATTCTATCATTTTTAAATCTTTACTTGTTGGTTTAGCACCTTTATTTTTACTCTTTAAGAAATCATATGGTTTAGTATTTTCAAATACATAAATCATTTTACCTAAATTTGATGTATCACCTGAAGGTGCTTTTAAATGTTCAGGTTGAGTTCTATAAATTAATGTTGGTAAAGAACCATTGTTGTTATATTCATAGTTCTTTCTAACATTTGTTATTAACTTTTCTTTATCAATTAAACCAATGTCAGTTAGACTTAATCTTAATAAATCACTCATCTTCATTGTATCAATATTATATACAAATGCTAATTCATTAATAAGTTCCTTAACTTTCTTATTAAAAGTCTTATCATTTACTAAACCTTTAGGAAGTGATTCTATAATAAAATCAAAATCAATAGATTCTGCAATGTTAATATTATTCTTTGTTCTTTTACGTATTTCATCATTTTCTTTTTCAAAAGGTGTAATACTTTTAAATATATCATTCATAGTTGCTGTTATTTCTTCATATTCTTTTTTATTAACAACTATTTTCTTATAATATTCATTTAAATATTTATATTCTAATTCTCCAACATTATTTAATAGTATTGTTGAAAGAACTGGATGATTAAAAAACTCATATGCAGATAAAGGTGAATATAATTCATATAAATATTCATTGTTATTATCTGTTTTTTTAATATATGTTTTTAATAATCCTACTGCTTCTAATCCTTTTCTTGCTATCTCAATTTTATCTAATGAAGTTTTTAATGTAACCATCAAATGATGATGATTTAAATCTCTAGATATAATTTCAGATTTATCTAAATCTTGCCATAAAGTTAAGAACAAACTTATAGCAGTAGATCCTATTATAGGTTCATATAAACTTATAAGTATTTGTTTATCAACTTCAGTTAAAATAGATTGATTAATTACTGTATAAATATCAGCTTGTAAAATACTATTCTTCATACGAACCCTCCAATAATTATTATATAATTATTATCACTTAAAATCTATTATTTAATTATCTTTATATGTAATTTGTTGAAAATGTTGAAAAGTAATAAAAAAGGAAACTACTTTTTCTTAGTTTCCTTCTTATTCTCTTTTTTATTATCTTTTTTCTTTTTATCTATACTATTTTCTATTTCTTCATCTGTTGGAAATTCAAAAGCTAAACCAAATTCAGCTAATTCTTTATTGATTTCTTCTTCAACAGATCTTTTATTTACTTTAACTTTTAATCCCATGTTATACCTCTTGAATAACCGCAATTATCATAGGTTTAGTTTCAGTTTCTGAATAGAAATATTTAGATAATTGTTCTCTTACTTCATTCTTTATTTGATTATAATCTACATATTTAGGTGTAGTATTCTTTTCAATGATTTCAGTAGAAATTCTTTTTATTTCTTTAATCATTTCCATTGAATCTTTTACATAGATAAATCCTCTTGTTGTTACTTCTGGTTCAGTTAATAATTTCTTAGTTTCCTTATCAACTGTTGCAGACATTAGAAGAATACCATTTTCTCCTAACATTTCACGATCTTTTATAACTAATTCACCAATGTCTTCTGAAGATTTACCATCTATTAAAATATCATCTATTTTAATATGTTCAAATTTATCTTTTAATAATTTACCATTTTCAAATTCAACTACATCACCATTTTGTTTTAAGATAATGTTTTCATTTGGAATACCTAAGTTAGATGCTAAGTTAGCTGAATTAACCATTAATCTATATTCACCTTTAACTGGCATATAATATTTAGGTTTTATTAAATTTAACATTATCATGATATCTTCTTGTGCTGCATGATGTAATATTGTTTTATCTTTAGGTACAGTTAAACTATATGCACCTTGTTTAGCTATATCATCTTGAATCTTAACTAAAATCTTTTCACAGGCATCATAAGATGGTTCTGCAAAAAGGAATGTATCAGTTGGTCTAACTGTTATAAACTTATCTGATCCATTTACAATCTTAGCTATAGATTGATATGGTTTAGCACGATCATCACATACTAATAAAATTGATTTTTCTGATTCAATATCAGATAAATCTCCAATTATATTTTTATCTACTGTTAAATATCCTTCTTCAATAGCCATGTTAACTATATTTTGTAATTTCTTACCCATGATAACAATTTTTCTATGCATGTTCTTTGAAGCATCAAATATTTCTTGAATAGTATGTAAGTGTACTGGAAGTGTTGATATGATCATTCTTCCATCAGCATGATTAATTGAATCTTTAATCCATCCAGTTAATCTATGTTTTGGAGATGTATGTCCAGGTACTTCTGAAAAACTTGATTCAGATAATAAACATAAAACTCCTTGTTTTCCTACATATGCAATTTTACCTAAATCCATTTCATATGGACCAGCCATTGTTGGATCTATAATAAAGTCTCCTGTATAACAAATAGCTCCATCTTTTGTATTAATTACATACATTAAAGCATCAGGTACAGAATGTGAAACATTAATTGGGAATATAGATACATCACCAAATGTTAATTTCTTATTTGCCTTTATTTCTATAACATTTTTTGAATTAACACCTTCAAGTGATAAATAATTTTTAGTATATTTAGCACAGTAAATTTTAATATCAGGGATTTCTTTTAATAAATCACTTACTCCACCCATATTTTCTAAATGGGCATGTGATAAAAATACTCCTTCTATTCTATCTTTATTCTCTTTTAAATAATTAAAGTTTGGAATTATATAATCAATTCCATACATTCTATCTGTTGCATATTTTAAACCACAGTCTAAAACAAATATCTTTTCATCAACTTCTACTACGTATGTGTTCTTACCACTTTCGTTAAGACCACCCATAGCAAATATTTTAATTTTACTCATTTTTAATCATTCCGTTTCTATAAAATAATAATTGAAACAAAGGCAACTTGATAAAAGAATTATAGCACTTTTTATAATTATTTGCAACGAATTATATATTTATACAATTTATAAAATGTGTTATATTTTATTTAGGTGATTTAAATGGAAGATTGTATTTTTTGTAAAATAATTAAAGGAGATATTCCTTCAAAAACTGTATTTGAAGATGATGTTGTTAAAGTATTCTTAGATGTCAATCCAAATACAGAAGGACATATGTTAGTTGTTCCTAAAAAACACATAACAGATTTTACTGAAATGGATGATGAAACATTAACTCATATTCATCATGTAATTAAAGATATGAAAGAATTAATTTATGATAAACTTGGAGCTATAGGATTAAAAATAGTTAATAACTATGGATGTGAACAATTAGTTAAACACTATCATGTTCATTTAATTCCTGTATATAAAGAAGGAACTTTTGAATATCCATATGTAAGTTCAGATAATCTTGATGAAATACTTGATAAATTAACAAAATAATATTGTATTTATTTAATTAATAAAATATAATTGTATTAAGGAAGCATTAACTATCAAAGTTGATGCTATCCCGTGGTTGGGTGCATCTAACTTATGTTAGATGCTTTTTTTATCAACCAATCCCTCTGAAGCCTTCAAGCTTATTTAAAGATTATTAATAAAATAATGATTATAATTAATAAAAATATGACAATGTCAGATTTTCTAATCATATCATCACCTCATTTCACATATATGAAACGAGATAACATCTAGTTAATACTTCCTAGAAGGATTAATCCTTCTACTATATATATACACGGTAGGTATATCATTTTACTTCAAATTTAATATAAATATACATGATAAAAGAAGATTATTAATCTTCTTTTATTTAACAACAATATTTACTATTTTTCCTTTAATAGCAATTACTTTAACTATTTCATGACCATCAGTAAAGTTTTTAACATTTTGTTCTGCTAATGCTTTTTCTTTTAATGATTCTTCATCTTCATCAATTGATACTTTAATAGTTGCTCTTAATTTACCATTAACTTGTACACCTATTTCTTTTTCTGTTTCAATTGTCTTAGATTCATCATATACAGGCCATGTTCCTTCACATATTGGAGAATAACCTAATTGTTCATTTAATTCCTCAGTAATATGTGGAGCCATTGGATTTAATAATGTTAATAATAACTTATAATCTGCTTTTGTAATTGATTCAGCATCATCATATGAATTAGTTAAAATCATTAATGCTGAAACAGCAGTGTTATAACCCATATTTTTTAAATCTTCTTGTACTTTCTTTATAGTTTTATGTTGAATAGATTCTAATGATTTAGTATATTCTTCTGAATCTACTACTTTATCTTTTAATATAATAACTTTATCTATAAATATTTTAAATCCTTTTAATGAATCAGTACTCCATGGAGCATCTTGTTGATAATCACCCATGAACATTTCATATACTCTTAATGTATCTGCACCAAATTCATTAACTATATCATCTGGATTAATTACATTACCTTTATATTTAGACATCTTTTCATTGTTAGATCCTAATACCATTCCATGAGATACTCTTGTATCAATCATTTCTTTATTAGGTACTAATCCAATGTTATATAAGAATTGAACCAAGAATCTTGCATATATTAAGTGTCTTGCTGTATGTTCCATTCAACCATTATACCAATTAACTTTATTCCAAT
>CALYOH010000078.1 GCA_945228905.1 uncultured Caryophanales bacterium | reverse complement strand
ATCTTTAATATTACTATTTTCTAGCATATCTAATATTCTATACATTTTTTGGTCTTGAGTACCAAGTGTAACTAATATCATTAATTAATACCTCCGAAGTATAAAGCTTTTGGATATTCCTTCTTTAAAGATTCCCATTGTACAACAAAATGATCAGCAAACTTATAAACTATTCTACCTGATTTAGTAGAATTAGTTACATTAGCATATGTTTCAATAAAGATTACTTTCTTTTTAAATATATGAGCTAATTGACATAAATAAACACCTGTATTAGGTCCTGTTGTTACAACAACATCAGGTCTAATTTTAATATAAGCAATTATACTATTTATTAAATTAAATCCATTTATAAATAAATATTTAATATAATTCTTTTTATTATTATAAAAGAAATATTTAACATTATATTTATTCTTTAAATCTTTAGTAACTTCTGTTTTTTCAGTTATTAAAGTATAATCATATTCTTTAAATAAAGAATCTAATTGTAATAATTCAGTTAGATGTCCACCTACTCCTGCTACAAATATTACTTTCTTTTTTTTCATGATATACTCCTAAAGATTATTAATATCTTCTATTATCTTATCATTGTATGCTTTTAAATTATCAAAATTATTTTTTTCATGTTTACATAAATGAAGAATACCATCTTTAACAGATTCGCATCCTTCAATATCATCTATATATTTTTCTAGATGTTTAGGAATAACTATATCTAATCCTAATGCTTTAGCTTCAAGAATAGCCATACCTTGTCCTTCATATCTAGACATAAGAGTAAATGCATCACATTTATTCATAACATTAAATGGATTATTAAATTTACCAGTTAAAGTAATATAATCTTCCATTCCTAAACTTTCAATTAAATGTTTAAGATTTTGTCTTTCTCTACCATCACCTATTATATATAAGTGATATCCAGCATCTTCTCTTATAACTTTAGCAAATTCCCTTATAAGTAAGTCAAAACCTTTTTGATGTACTAATCTACCAGTTGAACATACATTAACAACATTTTCATCAACCTTAAACTTAGTTTCAATATCTTTTTGTTCTTTAATTTTCTTAGTATCTATAACATTTGGTATAACTTTATATTCTTTATTTAAATGTGTAACTTTTTCAAAAGCATCTCTTGCTCCTTGAGATACACATACGAAAGTATCAAAGTAATTATATTTTGCTTTAAAAGCATGATAAAGTATTCTATATTTATATTCTTCTTGTAATTTAATATCTATATCATTGTGAACCCATATAATTCTTTTCTTTGCAGGACAAAGAATTGCATTTAAAGCACAATCAACACTATACGAGTTATAATCTATTGCTATATCATATTCTTTATTAATTTTACATTTATAAAAAGCCTTAATAATATTAAAGCTTATTACCTTAGTAAATTGAGGTAATCTATCTAAATAATAAACATTAACATGTTCATTAACATCTTTAATAAACACATTTTCTCTATGGAATAGATATAAATCTATTTCATATTTACTGTAATCAATACAGTTAAGTAAGTTTATAAGTGATCTTTCAATACCACCTATATTTAAATTTCTTTGAAATATAGCAACTTTTTTCATAAACATATACCACCTATACATATAATAACATACTTTTTTAATAATAAATATAATTTTTAAAAATTAAAAAAGAACAACTATTGATGTTCTTTTTTATATTTTTCAGCCTTTTTCTTAATTTTAAACATTTGTTTATCAAGTTCTTTTATTTCTTTTGCACATATATACATTTCAGTTCTTAATTCTTCAGGCATATCTTCTAATTTATAACCTATCTTATGATCTAATGATGCCCAGAAGTCCATAGCTATTGTTCTAATTTGAATTTCAGCTTCTATTTCAACTTCTTCACCATCTAAGAATATAGGCATTCTTAATATTATATGATATGAAATATAACCTGTATGTTTTGGATTAGAAATATAGTCTTTTTCTTCAGTAATAGTATATTTAGTATTTTTTTTAATTAAATCAATAATGTCATATACATCATTGATAAAAGAACATACAATTCTTACTCCGATAATATCATGTACATGTTTAACAATGTTTTCTGTTGTTATAGGATAATTCTTCTTTTCTAGTTTATGAATTATACTCTCTTTTGATTTAAGACGAGACTTAACATGATCTACTGGATTACAATTATTGGTGTATTCATAGTTTTGGATCATGATTTTTAATTCAGTCTCTAACATTTTTAAGGCTAAGCTGTGTTTAAGCATAATATCATCAAATGCTTTATCATTTAACTTTAATTCAGTTCCATTCATGTTTTAACCCCTTTCTTTTTTCATGGAATACAATAATAACACTAAAATACATTTTAGGCAAATTAGAAAAAGAAGAATTACTTCTTCTTTGCTTTTATTTTATAAGGTATTAAATTAATTAAATAAAATAATTTAAATAATAACATACTTAATCTAGCTTTATTATATGTTTTTTCATAATAAAATTTTGATTTAGCATGAATTTTATATTTATTTAAATTAGAAACATTATTACCTATTGTAGCATTATGCATATGATCTATATATACATTACAATTACATTTAGATAAATAATTCTTATTCTTTAATTTCTTAGCAAGAATATCTTCTTCAAAATATAAGAATACATTTTCATCAAAGTAATCTATTTCTTTTAATGTTTCTCCATTTATCATAAAGAAACAACCATAAATACAATCTACATTAACAATACCTTTATAATAATCTTTTTTATAATAAATTAATTTATCACGATAGAATCTATTAATAAATGGAATATTATTTAATAAATCTATATATTTATTTCTATTTCTCCATCCATATTTAATAGAACCATTTTCATGAACAGCTGGCATTACTACTTTAGTAGTATCATCTATTATTTTATTTAACTCATCAATTACTTTTTCATTTTTAATAGCTATATCTGAATTAGATTCAATAATATTTATATCTTTATATTTATCAACTAAATATCTACTACCTACATTTAAAGCATGAGAATAACCATCATTAGTTGTTTCTAATAAAGTAATACCTTTTACTTTCTTTAATTCTTCAACTGAATTATCTGTTGATTTAGAATCAACAACTACTATTTCATCTATATTATTATAAGTATATATTTGATCAACTAAATTAATTGTATTTTTATAATCATTGTAATTAACAATGACAATACCTACTTTATTCATGTTTAACACCTACTTTCCTATATAAGTAGATTAATAAATACGCTAAATAAATACCAACTGCTGGTTGCAATAAAACATGACCAGCAAACCACATTACTAATAAGAACACAAATAAAGACATTCCTGGTAATGCAATACTTGAATCCATTAAGAAATCTAATTTCTTAAATAGATTAATTAAAATATTAACCATAATATACATCATCAATACTATATCTAATATAAACGCAAATATACCATAATAGAATAAAACATCAAAAAAATCCATTTCACTTAATGTATTCCATGGTTGATTTTCATATGTATGACCTTGATTAGTTATACCAAAGAACTTATCAAATAAAGATGATTCTTTATATAACTTTTTATTAACAGATAAGAATTCATCCCTACCATTAAATGCAACAGTTCTTATTTGAGAAGATTTTACTTCATCTTGATTGTTATCAATTACTTCTTGATAATTATCATGTAAATCTTCTTTAGATATATCTATATCAATATCTTCTTTAACATTTTCATCCACAACTTTTTCTACTCCATCTTGAGCTCTTAAATCAACATTATATTTAAGAGGTGTCATTGGATAAAATACGATTGCAGATATTCCTACAACAAGGAATAACATATTATATTTATATAATTTCTTAAATCTCTTTTTATCTATAAAACAAGATACTATAAAGAAACCTACATATCCTAGATTAATAAATAATAAAGATATATATGCTGTTTTTGTTCCAAGCAATACCATATATGCACTTAATATTAAATATGCAATTATAGATCTAACTGATTTCTTTTTCATCATATATGTCATACACATAGAAAGTAAAAATACTAATATAATTCCATATTCATTAGCTGAATTAAACCATCCAGTTGTACCATGTAATATACACTTAGTATAAGAACATATATTAGTTTTAGTTAACATAGATAATACTAATGATGCACCTATTACTAAAGATGTCATTACAAAAGTATTATTATTTAATAAATCTTTTTCTTTTTTAAAATATTTATAAAAAAATAATAAAGTAACTGGAAAATATACTAAATGTATTAAACTATTCATTTGAGAAGTAACACTAAAACCATCTATCATTTTTGCATGTCCAATTAAATTAATTAAGCAGTATAAACTAGATATACCAACATATATATATGTCCATTTATTACCTTTAATAAATATATATGTTAAAGCATACAATAGAAATATTGCTCTAAAAATAATACCAATTGAAACAGATACATTAATAACATTTGTTAATATATCTATAATTGGTTGAATTATAAAAAAGATAGTTAATATTTTGTTATTATATAACTTTTCCATATTCATCACATATTAATTATAACATAAAAACTTGCTAATAAAAATCAATGCTAATTTTTTATTTTTTTATAATTAATTTATTCCACGACAAAAATTGACCGATAAAGGTCTTTTTTTGAATTCTA
>CALYOH010000077.1 GCA_945228905.1 uncultured Caryophanales bacterium | reverse complement strand
TACATTTTTTCTTCATTAATTAAATATCCTTCTGGTGCTTCTTTTTCAATAAAATAATATTTTCCAATTGGTAATCTATCAATTGTTATCTTACCTTCATTATCAGTTTTACCAGAGTATATTAATTCATCATTTTCAGTATATACTTCAATAGTTGTATTTGGTAAAGTTTCATCTGTAGAAACATCTTTTTTAGTTATTTCTAATTTTGATGTTTGAAGTTTATTTTCTACTAATGTTTCATAAGTAATAACTGGAGTATATTGATCTTTATATTTAAGTTCAAAGCATATCGCTTTATCATTTAAAATATATCCATCTAATGTTTTTAATTCCTTAATACAATAACTACCTAATTTTAAATTACTAAATGTTAAAATACCTTCTTTATTTGTAACACCAGTAGTTATTTCTTTATCATTTTGATATAAGCCAAAAACAATACCTTCAAGTGATTCTTTAGTGAAGACATAACCATTATCTGTTAACTTTGCTATTTCTCCTACTTTATTAATTTTAACTTCACCTTTAACTGTAGTGTTTTCAAAGTTTGTATCAAATATAATTCCATATTCTGAATCTTCTCTTAATTTTGAATTTTCATCTATAGTAAATTCTAAAGATTCTTTATTCCATAAATATCCATCAATTACTTGATCAACTTCTTGTAATTTATATGTTCCTGTATTTAATGGATAAGCTGTTATAAATTCACCATTTTCATCTGTTTCAAAAGTACAAATTGTTTGTTTTGGATAAGATGTTGTTTGGCAAACTTCTTTATTTGTTTTTGTATCAATTATTTTAAACTTGATTCCTGCTCTTTTAATAACTTGCTTAGTTTCAGAGTCGATTTTCACTACTCTTAATTTTGCAGTTATCTCTGCATTTGAAATAGTTTTCTTAATTGGATTTCCTACTTCTTTTACTTGAATAGTAAAATCATCCATCTTTTCATGACCACTTGTAGCAGTTAACTGTTTAACTGTATAAGTTCCATATGGTAATTTAACTTCAAAGTTTCCTTGTTCATCAGTTGTATATTCACCAACAGATTCATTCTTATTATTATAAATTCCAAATTTAACACCAACTTCCGGAGTCATAATTGCAGTTTTATCTGTAGCATATACTTTAGTAAAATCAAATTTTCTTTCTATTACTTTCTCAAATACTTGAACATTAGGATTTAAATCATTTTCAGTTATATAGAAATAATATTTGTTTTTATCTAATTGATAACCTGTAGAAGCTTTTTCTTCTAATAAATAAAATGTTCCTAAATTTGGAAGATAATCACTTGTTGCTTTACCTTCTTCATTTGTAGTAATTTCTCCTACTCTTGTACCATCTTCTTTATATATTCCATATTTAGCTCCACCAAGTGTAGCTTCTCCTTGTGGTGTAAATTCATATGTGTCAGCATCTGTTTTTTGAATTGATACTTTACCACCATATACTTTAATACTATTATTTATCATAATAGGATCTATGTTACCTCTTCTAATAACATTTTGAGAATCAGATGCATAATATAATCTAACTGGTTCTCCATATCTATTACCTAATTTAACTAATTTAAATGACATATTACCAACTTCTGTTGCAGTAATAGTTAAATTATTACCATTTTTAGTAATTGTTGCTCCTTTTACATCAGATATTTCATAGTTTTCTAAAACTCCATTGTTATCTGTAAGTGTTATTGATGAACCAATTATCATTTCACTTGGCATATTACTAAAACTAGGTTTTTTATTATGGTTATTTACTAAGTCCATTATTTCATTTTGTTCTGCTTTTAAAATATTATCATTTCTAGTTCCATCTAATGTATTAGTAAAATAACTATCAATACTTGGATTTACTTTATTCCAAATTAACATTTGAGCTGCTGCATACCATTTTTCAGCACTGTGATCATGTGTTGAGTCTTTATATTGATATCCATAATAAGCAATTTTGCTAATAGTACTCCATGTATCTTGAGAAATATTAAGTACACTAGCATAATCCTCAGTAGTTACATTATATGTATTATCTTGTTTTATAGTTACATAAGGTTGAACACAATATACAAAAGCTCCATCTGAAGATCTAACAATAAACTTTTCTGTTAACCACATACGATGACCATTACCTTTATTATGAACTACATAAAAAGGTCCACCTGATACTGTTTTACCAGTAATTATATCGCCACTAGTTGCTGCAGCTGATACATTTGTTATTCTTGCAAAAGAACTAATTCCTATAATCAAAAACAAGAATAACTTCAATAACTTATTTTTCATTTTTTCCTCCTTCTTATATCAATAAATAAATTTTCCCAAAATAAAAAGCATTACTATGAATGCTTATATTTAATAATTAATTTAATTTCTCAGTTGAAAAATATTCACCTAAATACTTTCCAGATAAACTTGTTACTATAGAACAACTATATAATACTTCACCATTTTTATATGGTTCATAATTATCTCCATATTCTGCACAAGCTTTTCTACAATTAGCTTCACTACCATATTTGCTTACAGGAAAATCAACTCTTTCCCAACTATACATTGGCTCATTATAATAATGATATTCTGATACTCCTAAAGCTTCCCATGGAGTTTGCTTTTTTGGTTCTTCTTTATTTACTGATGTATTATCTTCGTTATTGGTTTCTTTAACCTCTTGTTTACTCTCTGGTTCTGACTTCGACACAGTTTGTGTAGAAGTTTTCTTTTCTTTTGTTTTACTTTCTTTTATGACATTAGAGTTACTAGCACTATTGCTCTCCAAATCATTCTTATTAGAGTTATGAATGCTAGAATCATTGTCTTGAACACCACTAGCATCATCTTCAATACTTTCTGTAATACTTTCATCTAATATCTCCTCCTCTTCTATAGAACTATTAGATTCTATGATTTCATTATTACTTCCATCATTTATTGTTAACTCATTCTTATTTCTATTAATGAATAAGATCAATGCTACAATACTTACAGAAATAAGAGATATAATGGATATAAATAAAATACTTTTTTTCATTCCTTTCCACCTCTTCAATTATATTTTATAATATGTAAAGTAAGATATCTAGGGTGCTATATATCTAAATCATATTCATCACCCCTTTCAATTTCTAAACTTCTATATGTTTCTATAGCTTTAATAATATAATCTTCTATATATCGTTTATCTCGCTTAGTCATTTCGTAAGGGAGTGCCTTAACTATTTTATCTTTATTAAAAGATATTTTTTCATTTTGATTGCCTTTTTTTTCATCCAATATTTTTTCTAATGAATCATCATTAAGTTGTTTATTTTTTGATAATTCTCTTATCTTAATTGCTTGAGCATGAGATGGTGTCAATTCTTCATATACAATTTCAGAATATAATAATTTTTGTTCTTCTTTAGTTAAATATGATATTTCTACAGCAGGTTTAATTCCCATTGTTAATATTTGATTTTTTCCATATTTAACTGTGTCATCAACTAATTGTAATAGCTCAGGTATTAAATAAGTAAGTCTTACATATCTTCTGACATTTTGGGCAGATTCATCACTTATCTTATCTGCTGATTCAGTCTTTCGAACCTCAGTTTCGGAAGTTTCTAATTTTTTCCCTTGATGTTTAATAGCATCTAATTTCATTTTATATGCAAATGCTTTTTCACTTGGTAAAATCTTTTCTCTGTGAATATTAGAATCTACCATAAAAACAATTGCTTCATCATCTGTTAATTCTTTTATATCTGCTTCTATTTCATCTATACCTAACAATTCATATGCTTTTAATCTTCTATGACCAGAAATCATTTCATATTTATTATTTTTTTCTCTAACTATTACTGGATGTATTAATCCGGTTTTTTCAATACTATCCATTAATTCTTTTAAAGAATCATCTTCTTCAACTTTATATGGATGATCTTTAAATGAAA
Source organism: uncultured Caryophanales bacterium (assembly GCA_945228905.1). Lineage (GTDB taxonomy): Bacteria > Bacillota_I > Bacilli_A > RF39 > UBA660 > UBA3789. The sequence continues at coordinate 754 of CALYOH010000077.1, read as the reverse complement.
TGATATCTTTAGTTTTAATCTTAATCATTGGAGTCACCTCCAAAGTTATAAGTTAATTTCCAATTAGTATATTCTTTATAAGATATTTCTCTTTTATCTCTTTTTGATTTCATTAAATTCCACTTATCAATAGCCGTTTGAATTTTTAAAACATCATCACTACTAAGATTCTTAGTACATTCTAAATTTACAGAATAATTTGGAATCAATTCTTCTAACCAAATAAGAGTATAAACAACATCAATTGGATTTTTATAATCATATTTCTTAATAGCATTATAATTAATATTTAATATCTCAGCTATTATTTTAGTTCTATCCTCTTTTGGATTTCTTTCCCCTTTCTCATATCTAGTCATTGTTCTTCTTTTATTCTCACCAGTTATTCCTAACTTATCTGATAATTCATCTTGAGACATAAATCTGAATTGTCTTGCAAAAGCAATTCTTGAACCCTGACTTAAATCATCTAACATTGGTCTTGAATAAATCAATCGCATTTTTTCTTCCTCCTAACTTTTATCGCAGAAAATACATTTTTAAACTAAAAAAAGGATTAAGTACGACATTTTTAGTCTTCTTAATCCTTAATTTAATATTTTCTATGCAATAATCGTTAAGATTATTATTTTGCAAAATCTCTTTAAATCCTTTATTTTAAAGGGTTTTTAAGAGTATTCTTATTGCCTTCTTTCCTTTATTGCAGCTTGTGCAGCAGCAAGTCTCGCAATAGGTACTCTGAATGGTGAGCAAG
>CALYOH010000076.1 GCA_945228905.1 uncultured Caryophanales bacterium | reverse complement strand
GCTAATAGTAAAAAGTTTAAAGATTATATTAATAAGAGAGCATACGGAAGTAAATCTAAAGATGCTTTAGTTAGTATATTAAGTGCAAGTGATAATACTTATAAATCTATAACAGCAGTATTTGGTCAAAAGATGAATATATTTGATGATATAAATGTAGCTAATGTTACATGTACTTCTGATTTCAAATTTAATGTTTTAGGAAGTGAACCTGTTGCATTATACGTTATTGTTCCAGATGAAGATAAGACTTATTTTACATTAGTAACAATTATAGTAGGATTACTATATAGAGATCTGGTAAAATTAGCAAATAGTAATGATAACAAAAAGTTACCATATGAGATAGATTTTATTTTAGATGAATTTGCAAACTGTCCACCTTTAGCTGATATTGAAGCAATTGTTTCAGTAGCTAGAAGTAGGGGAATGCATTTTCATTTTTTTATACAGTCATTTTCTCAATTAGATAATGTTTATGGAAAAGAAGTTGCTCAAATTATACTAGATAACTGTGGTTTAGTTTACTTAAAAACAAATACTCAAGAAACAGCTGAAGCAATATCTAAAAGATTAGGTAAAAAAACTATTGAATCCAATAGTGTAAGACAATCGGTTTCTTTATTAAATTATAATGGTGATAGATCTACTAATTTAATTGGTAGAGATTTAATGACTCCAGAAGAAGTGAAACAACTTCATTACAAAACAATTATATTTCCTATAATTGGATTTCCTATTTTTAGAGATACTATTTTATATAATAAGTTTTCTTGTTATAAATCTGGAGTAGTTGAAAGAACTAAGAACCCATTAAAAGATTTATCTAATACTTATTTTGTGGTTGAAAATATTAATCACAAAGTTGTTGAAAAAGGTAAATCAGATCCAAAAGAAATAATGGAATTTTATGAACAAATGGAATTAGACGATAAAGAAAAATTAAAACCAATTGAATTAGTAATTGAAAAAACATTTAAGAAAGATTTTGATATTAAATATAACAAAGAAGCTAATCATAGAACACATATGACTGTTACACTTAATAGAAGATTAAAACAAGTAGAAAGGTCAATATTACCTAATAAAATAAAAGCTGAGCAATATCACATAGAAATAATTGAGAAAGAAGAAAAAACAATAATAAATATTTATAATGAAAAGAATGATTTAGAATTAAATATGAGATGAGGATAGTTTAGAGACTATCCTCTTTTTTTATGTTATAATAAGAACGAGGTGGAATTATGGATACAATTGAAAAAGGAGTTATTTATATTTTAAAGAACCCTTCATTTCCTGATTATGTAAAAATAGGCTATGCAGATGATGTATATAGTAGATTAAAAGAATTAAATAGAAGCTCTGCAACTCCATTTGCATTTAGACTATATGCGTATTATAAAGTTAGTAACAGATTGGAAGATAAAGTAATTCATAAAATTATTGATAAATTAAATCCTTCATTACGAGCTATTGATAATGTTGATGGTAAAGAAAGAGTAAGAGAATTTTTTGAGATGTCTGCAGAAGATGCATACGATTTATTAAGATGTATTGCAACAATTAATGGTTTAGAAGACAATCTTGTATTAGTTGAACCAACTATAAAAGCACAAGAAGATGAGGACGAGTCAAGAACAAAAAGAAAATCTACGCAATTACCAAAAATGGATTGGTTAATTGAACAAGGAATTATTAATATTGGCGATGAAGTATATTTAATAAATCACCCTGAAGAAATTGCTAAAGTTGTAGATGCAAAGAATGTTGAATATAAAGGTAGAGTATTATCTTTTAATCAATTTGGATGTGAAATTACTGGTTGGAAAGCTATTCAAATTTATGCATTTATGAAAAAAGTAGATGGTGATAAAACATTATCAAAATTAAGAGAAGAAAAGATGGCAGAATTAGGAATGCTTAAATAGCATTCTTTTTGTTTGTAACAAACGCGAAAGATTTTATGGTATAATAATTCAGGAGGGATAGTATGATTTCTAGATTAATATATTTATATCATAAGAAGAATAGATATCTTCAATCTTATATACAAGATTTAATTGCAGATAAAACGAATTTTGAACCTCATAAAATAAAACTTGAAATATCATCAAAAGAAAATAATTCTCATGAGTTTAATAACTTTATTTTTAGTTATAATGGATTGAGATATGAGTTATTAGATGAAGAATTAAAAATAATATCATAAAGAACAATTAAATTTGTTCTTTTTTATTTCGTAATTGTACAAAAAATTGACATTTTTATGTTATAATTATATATGAGTGAAAATATGAGGTGAATGATAATGAGATACCTAGGAAACAAGACAAGAATGATAGATAACATTTCATCATTCATTGATGAATTAAAGATAGATGGAAAAGTATTTTGTGATTTATTTACGGGAAGTGCAAGTGTTGCTGATTATTTTAAAGATAAATATCAAATAATAGCTAATGATTTATTAGCTTCATCTTGTATATTCGCAAGTGCTAAAATAAAAAATGGTATTACACCATCATTTAAAAAATTTAAACAAGCAAAGGGTGTTGATCCATTTTCTTACTTTTCATCTAGAGAATATAAATTTAGTAAAAAACATTTTATTTGGATGAATTATTCTCCAAAGGGTGATAGACAATTCTTTACCGAAGAAATTGCCAATAAAATAGATGGTATTAGATTAGAACTAGATGATTTAAAAGCAGAAGAAATAATTGATAACGATGAATATGAATTTTTACTTGCTTCATTATTAGAGACAATAATGGGGTTATCTAATACTACTGGAACATATGAAGCATTTTTAAAAACATGGGATAAAAGAGCTTTTAAAGAATTCGAGTTAGTTCCACTTGGAATGAAAAAATCTAAATTATTCTCTAAAGAGAATGTTGTTTATAATGAAGATTCTAATGAATTAATAAAAAGAATAAAAGGAGATATTCTATATTTAGATACTCCATATACAATAACTGATTATAATTCAGCATATCATTTATTAGAAACTGTTGCTAAATACGATAATCCAGAAATACGAGGAATAACAGGTCGCAGGGTAAATAAGCCGGAAAAATCCAAGTATTCTGTATCAACTAAAGTAGCAGAAGCTTATGAAGACTTAATAAAGCATGCAAATTTCAAACATATCATTATAAGTTATTCTACACAAAGTTTATTACCAATTGAGGACTTAAAGGAAATCATCAAAAGATATTCGAAGGGAAAAATAACAATTAAATATTATCCTTTTAGAGAGTATAAAAATATTCGTTCAAGTCAAAAGGGTGATAATCTTCAAGAAGTCTTAATTCATTTTGAAAAGAAAATAGACAATGATGAAGTATATATTAAAAGTCCATTAAACTATAGTGGTAGTAAAAACTACATAGTCGATCAAATAATTGAAGAATTACCTGAATCTTTTGATACATTTGTAGATGCAATGGGTGGAGCGTTTAATGTCGGAATTAATGTGAGAAATTCAAAAAAAATCGTATATAATGAATATAATCCTTTTGTATTTGAAATTGTAGATATGCTTTTAAGAGATGATAAAGATAAAATTATTTCTAATGTTAAGCGAATCATTAAAAAATTTAATCTAATTAAAGGTGATAAGGAAGCATATTTAAATTATAGAGACTATTATAACAATAATAAAACAGCAATGAATTTGTTTGTTTTACAGATGTATTGTTTTCAAAATCAATTAAGGTTTAATCAAAAGCATGATTTCAATACTCCAGTTGGTAATTGTGGATGCAATGAAACAACTTTCGATAGAATTAAATCGTTTGATATAGATAATAGGGAATTAGAAACAACTAATTTAGATTTTAATGATATTGATATAACTAAATATTCTAAGAAAACAGTATTCTATTTTGATCCACCATATATAATAACTAATGCTACTTATAATGATGGAAAGCGTGGTTTTAAAGGATGGGATGAAGAACAAGAAGAAAAACTATTATCATTTTTAGATAGGATTAATAAAAATGGACAAAAATTTTTGCTATCTAATGTAATTAATCACAATGGTAAAACAAATAAGATATTACTCAATTGGGCTAAAGATAATAATTATAAAATAGTTAAATTAAAACCACATGCTGGAAGATATGGTAGTAGAGAAGAAGTACTTATAAAGAATTATTAGGAGGTAAAAATGTCAAAATTATATATTTCAAAAAAATATTATGATAAATTTTTAGAGCAAGATGCAAGACAAATGATAAAAGTCTATGGTTTTCCTGACAGAGAAGAGTATTTTAATGAAATAATTAGATTCTTAAATGAATTATACTCTTTTTTAGAAATAGATGGTATAGATATAATGGATCAAGAGGAAAATGGAATTTATTCAATGTATAATGGATATATTAAAGGAACATTTGATGACTATGATGAGGTTATTGTTTCATTTTCTGATCCTGTTACTAAAGAAGGAAATACTATTATTTCACAACAAGTAATGCCGATGTTACAAGAAAAAATATCTAATGATATGAATTTCTTGTTTAATAAAAGAATTAAAAAAATCTTTTTATTAACATCTCATAAAGTGTCTGTATTAGATCCTTCAAGAAATAGTATTAAAGAAGATTCAAGAGGTTCCACATTACAATTGTTAGTAAGATGTTTAGTTACCTTAGGTTTTGATGTACATCCTTTTATTCCTATTTTAAATTTAAATATTGGTCCAAGATTTAATAGTGTTGAGGAATTGGTAGATGATATTGAGTACATTAGAAGTCAAAATCCTGGAAATCTACAACATAAGCAAATAGAAATAAAAGGCAACAAGGTAATAGGCTCTTTTTCTCAAGCTCCTAAAGGCTGTCTCTTATACACATCTCCGAGCCCACGAGACCTCTCTACATCT
>CALYOH010000075.1 GCA_945228905.1 uncultured Caryophanales bacterium | reverse complement strand
CCTGTTTCACCAGTTACTGCTCCTGTCACTACACCATTAACTACTCCGGTAACACAACCAGTAGTACCTGTAGCAGTACCTACAACTCAACCAGTTACAGTACAACAACCAGTAACAGCACCGGTTCAAACTACTCAAGTTACTCAACAACCTATAGGTTTACAAGATGTAGTATCAGTTCAAGCTACAACACCACCTACAGAAGTTGCAACTATTCCTGTTCAACAAACATATATTCCTAAAACAGAAATAAATCCAAATAACTATGAGAAGTTAGATAATACTAGTAATCCACTAGTTCCAAAATTATAAAAATAAATAAAATAAAAAAGTATTTCATTGAAATGCTTTTTTATATGTCTTTAATTAAATTCATTATTTCTTCATTAATGTCTTCAATTGATCTTAATTCTCCATCTTTAATACATTCTACTTTATCCCAATTATATAATTCGGATAATTCTAAGTATGCATCACAAGTTAATTTTAAATAATCAACTGCTTTTTCATGTTCATCTATACATTCTCTATTTTTTCTTAATTCTAGAGATTTCCATAATGGTACATGTAAGAAGATAGTTTTATCTGGCTTAGGTAATCCTAACAGCCAATATTCTAATTTATCTATCCATTGCTACATATTAAATCTTTCTTCTTTATCATGGATTTTACTTCCTTGATGTGCTAAATTTGATGTTGTATATCTATCTAATATTACATAATAATCATTATCTATATATTGTTGTATTTTAGGCATATTATATTTTCTATCAGCAGCATAATATAAACAAATAACATGTGGGTCTACATTAACGGCTCCTTCTTTAAATAGTGATTCTCCTATTTCTGGTTTACCTAAATAGCTACCTCCAACTATTCTTCCTGTAGGTGTATCATACATTGGAAAATCAAATCTTACACATTTCTTTCCCATTTCCATTAATTTCTTTTCTAGTAATGTAGATTGTGTTTCTTTTCCAGAGCAATCTGTTCCTTCAATTACGATAATCTTTCCAGCCATTTAAATCTCTCCTATCTAGATTTTATTTTTATTTCATATGAAATATTATCTGCTTTATCTTTATATGTGTTTTCTATCCACATATTTATTTTAACATTATTTTCTTTTAACATAGTTCCTTGATAAACTATAATTCCACCATCATCAGTTAATTCCATTTTATCTAATTTTTCTAATACTTTTTTCTCTTTATTTATTGTTATAAGGATATTAACATATTTATTATTTATATCATTACCTATAGGATAAAGTACTACTTGATATTCTTTATCTTTAGCACCAGCAACATTAAAACTTACTTTACTAGTATTTATATTACTCTTTCCTACATCATCATTTAATTTTGATAAATTAACTATTTTTAACATGTCTGTTGATTTAGAATTATTAAATGAAATGTAACTTGCGGTTACTCCATCTATTTTTGGTTCAAGGATATTTGTTGCGAAGATTACATAGCTAATTCCAACTACAAGGCCACACAAAAGAATAGTATAGATTAATGGTTTGTTTTGTTGTTGTTTTCTCTTCTTGTTAGTTTTTTTTCTTTTCTTTTGTACCTTAGCCATCACCCTATCACCTTCTAACTTAATATTATCAAAAAGTACTTTGTTTTACAATAAAATAAGTGTCATTAGACACTTATTTTGCTATCTTTGTCAAATGGAACATGTAAACATTTACGTGAAGCTAAGTAATCACATATATGAACAAAGTTTTGGTATTTTGTCTTTGGTGGTTCTAGTACTTCTTCTCCATTATAATCTTTTGTCCAAACTCCCATATGAGTCTTAATAACGTCACATAAGAATTCTATATCATCCATCTCTAATCCTATTTCTTCTTCATATTCCATTAAGAATTCTGCCATTAAAATAGGATGATCAAATCTTGTGTATTTTTCTTTTGGTACACCATACTTTACACCATCATGTATTAACAATGCCATTAGCATTAAATCTTTTTCTGCTTGAGTATATTTATCACCGATTGCTGGATCTGACAATAATTCAAAACCAATTCTCATTGCAGCTTTAGAGTGTCTAAGTAATCCTTCATCTCCCAATGCATAATCTGGATGATATTTTCCTGTTGATGAAGCTGCGACAGTAAACCAGTAATCTGGTAATAGTTTTAATACATTTACTAAAGCTTCTTTAATTTGCTTATCTTTTATATAACTTAATTCCATTTCAAATTCTTTTTCAAAATCCATTATCTTTCACCTTCTAATAACTCTACTATTATTTCATTGCTAATGTACCATTTATTTTCAGGTATATATAAATTATCTTTATCTAATTCTAAAAATTTATTATCTAATAAGTAATTATAATTATATAAATCATTAAGTTCTTTATTATATTTATTTTTAAAATTAGTTAGATTAATACCTGTACTTTTTCTTAAATTAAGAATTATTTCATATTCTATTTCATCATGTTTATTTATTATTTCTTCATTTAATTTATATTTACCTTCTATATATTTAGTTATTGATCTAGTATTAGTAATTCTTTTATTATCTATATAAGAACTTGTGCCTAAACCAAATCCATAATAATAATCATTATTCCAATAACAAGTATTATGTTTAGATTCATATCCTTCTTTTGAGAAATTACTTATTTCATAATGATTATATCCAATATCTTTTAATTCTTTACAAATATATTCATACATCTTAGAATCTAATTCTTCATCTATATTATGTGTATTATTTATACTTAACAATGTATGTGGCTCTATTATTAAAGAATATGTAGATATATGAGGTATATCTAATTCTTTTATAAATTCTATATCTTCTTTTAATATATCTATAGTCTCTTTAGGTATAGCATATATTAAATCTACATTTATATTATTAATACCTATTTCTTTACAATAATTAATTTTATTAATTACATCTTCTTTATTAAGTTCTCTTTTCATGAAATCTAAATTATTTTTATTAGTAGATTCTAATCCAAAACTTAATCTATTAATTCCATATTCTTTATATAAATCTAGTTTTTCTTTAGTAGTACTTTCAAAGTTACCTTCAATAGTATATTCTAAATTATTACTTACTTTTAATTTTTTAATTATATTAAATAGTTTTCTTAATTCATTAATATCTAAAGAACTTGGAGTACCTCCACCTACATAGATTGTATCTAGTACTTCTCCTTTATAAATACTATCTATTTCTTTTTCTAATGAATCTAGATATGAATTAACATATTTTTTTATATTATATATTTTAGGAAAGTCACAATAAGAACATATTTTATTACAAAATGGTATATGAATATAACATGATTTAATCATCTATTACTTCCTTTTTTAGGACGTAGATCTTCTCTTAATGTTAAAAATTTAGATGATAGTTCTTTACTCTTTTCTATTCCTATTAATTCTACTACTCTATCATCATGAAGACATTTATGAATATAATCTTTAGTATATCCTAAATCTATTACCATTTGATTTAATGTTATTGGATAATTATCCATAAAGTAATTACAAATTGTAATAATATCTTCTTCTTTTCTTTCTTCTTTATCATAAGTTACGGTAGTTGGAGTACTTCCATTAAATAATCCTGTTCCTTTTTTTGTGGAATCATTATTTTTAAATGAATTGATTCCTCCTTTTCTCCAACCAGCTACTTTATTACGTTGTAGTTGTTCTCCAACAGTTAATCCAGTTGATGGTATAAGATATTTTGAAAATGCTTGTAGATATCTTTGTACTGTTGAAGATGCTATTCCTGTAGCTGCTGCTATTTGTTTAATAGTATAAGTTGGATTATCAATAAAATAATTATAAACAGTTTCTTTTCTACTTATTACTTTCATATACTACTCCTTTGTAGATAAAATTGATAAGAATGCTTCTTGTGGTACTTCTACTGAACCAATTTGTTTCATTCTCTTTTTACCTTCTTTTTGTTTCTCTAATAGTTTTTTCTTACGAGTAACATCTCCACCGTAACATTTAGCAAGGACGTCTTTTCTTAATGCTCTTACTGTTTCTCTTGCAATTACATGTTGTCCTATAGCAGCTTGTATTGGTACTTCAAATAATTGTCTTGGTATTATTTCTCTTAGTTTTTCTACTACTGCTCTTCCTCTTGTATAAGCAAAATCTTTATGTACAATTACACTTAATGCATCTACTACTTCTCCATTTAAAAGTATATCCATCTTTACTAAATTACTTTCTTTATAACCAATAATATCATAATCAAATGAAGCATATCCTTTAGTATAACTTTTTAATTTATCAAAGAAATCATATACTATTTCTGATAATGGTAATTCATAATTAATAGTTACTCTTTCTGTATCTAAGTAATCCATATTTATAAATGTTCCTCTTTTATTTTGACATAGTTCCATTAATGGACCTATATAATCTTTTGGTGAAAATATAGAACATTTTACATATGGTTCAAATGTTTTATTTATTAATTCTCTTCTTGGCATTTTAGTAGGACTATCTACTATTACTTTTGATTTATCAGTTAATTCTACTTCATATACAACTGAAGGAGATGTTGCGATTATATCAATACCAAATTCTCTTTCAATTCTTTCTTCTACTATTTCCATATGAAGTAATCCTAAGAATCCACATCTAAATCCAAATCCTAAAGCTTTAGATGTTTCTGGTTCAAATGATAAAGCTGCATCTTTTATTTTTAATTTATTTAATGCTTCTCTTAAATCTTCAAATTTATTAGACTCTATTGGATATAATCCACAATATACTGTAGGTTTCATTGGTTTATATCCAGGAAGTGCAATATCTGCAGGATCATCTTCTAAAGTAATTGTATCTCCTACATGTACATCACTAATACTTTTAATTGAAGCAGATAAATAACCAACATCTCCTGCGACTATTTTATCTACATTTTTTTCTTTTGGAGTATTAATAGTT
>CALYOH010000074.1 GCA_945228905.1 uncultured Caryophanales bacterium | reverse complement strand
ATAAAGTAGGTCTCTCTTTTTTTGAGTCCACTTTATAGGTTACATTTTATTTTTATTTGTCTACTTTTATTTTATATATCTTTAAATAGTGCTAAACATGCTTTGTTAAATTCTTCTTCATTATCAAGTGGCCCATATTCATCTGGTTTTTCTTTTGAATTCTTTCTTATCATCATATCTTTAGGATCATCTGGATTTGATAAGAAAATATAACTTATACCATTATGTTCTGCTTCTTTCATAATCATATAGTCAATACCATTGATTGTTATTACTTCAACTTCTTTTTCCATATTATTTACCTCCAAAAGTAGATTCTTGTGTAGCTACTTGTGTATTTCCATATTCTTCATTCATTCTATCTAATTCATTTTGTTTTTCTGTTATTTGTTCTTGTACAACTATTTCTTGTCTTTGATGATCTAAGAATTCTTCTGTATCTTTATATCCATTTTTATTTAAATAATTATCTATACTATCATAGTCTGTATAAGCCATAACTCTATTTGCTTGGAACTCTCCAATGTTAGATATTAAATAATATACATCATTATCGAATTGGCCTCTATCTTCCATATGCCTTGCGATATCAGAATAATCATAATAGTAATGTTCATTATCCATGGTTCTATGTGTTTCTGGACTTATTACTTCTACTTGGAAGTCTTTTATGTTTCCTCCAACTAACATTGATTCTTTTAATGTATTTACAACATGTGTTCCACCTCCAATTAATCCTGCTGTTGCGATAGAAGTTGCAACTACAAGAGAAATTAAGGCTTTTTTAAATTTTTCAGCATCTACTTTAATTGTATTTCTTTTTCTTGTACCAGTTCCTTGTCTTAATGAATTATCTCTTAATGACTCATAACCTTCATGAGATGATTGGTATTTATTTCTTTGATAATATTCTCTTTCACTATATGTCATATTTTAACACCTCTATTATAAGTATATATATCTACTAAAATAAAGTCAAAACAATAATTGTTAGTAATTGTAAAATAATGTTTTTAATGATATAATTTTAATAGAATAGGGTGAGTTAAATGTATATAGATTTAATTGTATTAGTATTATTAATGATAGTAGTAATTATGTTTTTTAAGAGATTTTCTTCTTTTGTATTTTTTATTGCGATAGTAGATATTTTCTTAAGACTTTTAACTTTTATAAAAAATAATATTCCTTTACGTGATGTAAGTGCAATTATTGGTAAGTATTTACCAGAAAGTTTACTTTCTATTATTGATTCTTATACTGGAAGTATATCTATATTAAATATTATTTTAAGATGGGCATATTTTGTATTTATGTGTATCTTCTTAGGATATGTAGTTAAAATATTTATGAAAAAGAAAAAAATATAAAGACTTATGTCTTTTTTATTATATAATTAAATGGGTGGTAATATGAGTAAACTTTATTTTAGATATGGAGCAATGAATTGTGGTAAAACTACTGCATTACTTCAATCAGTACATAATTATGAATCTAGAGGAATGAATGTATTAGTACTTAAACCTTTAGTTGATAGTAAAGGCAATAAGAATATTGTTTCTAGAATTGGATTAGAAAGAGAAGTAGATCATTTAATTAAAAATAATGAAGATTTATATGTTTATTTATCTAAAAATATAGATAATATTAGTTGTATATTTGTAGATGAAGCTCAATTCTTAAATCCTAAACAGGTAGATCAATTATTACTTATAGTAGTTGATTATGATATACCTATAATTTGTTATGGACTTAGAACTGATTTTAATGGTGTTGCTTTTCCTGGGAGTCCAAGATTATTAGAAGTATCTCATACTATTGAAGAGTTAAAAACTATATGTTCTTGTGGTAATAAAGCCACTTTTAATGCTAGAATGGTTAATGGTAAGTTTACTTTTGATGGAGAACAATTAGCAATAGATGGAGAAGATAATGTTACTTATGAGTCTTTATGTCCTAAATGTTATTTTGATAAGAAGAGGAAATATTTAAAATTAAAAGGTAATTTAAAAAAAGATTCCAATTAGGAATCTTTTTCTATATATATTTCTTCTAATATATTGGTATTATAATTATGTAGTTTATCTAATATATCTTGTTTTATTAAGACTATATATTTAATATTTTCATTATATGATTTATCTATTATTTTTGAATTGTTTAATATATAGTTTATTTGTTTTTCATCTGAATAATTAAAGTTTAATTCTACTTTATATCCTTTATTTAATTCTATTAATTCTACTTTTTTTAAATTTTCTGTTACTGATTCTGTATAAGCTCTTATTAATCCTCCTGCTCCTAACTTTATACCTCCAAAGTATCTTACTGTTACTGTTAATATATTATTTAAATTATTCTTTTCTAATACATTTAATATAGGAGATCCTGCAGTACCAGTTGGTTCTCCATCATCTGATGAGTGTTTTATATCATTATAGATATATCCATAACAATAATGATTTGCTTTTGGATTATTCTTTTTAATTTCATCTAGATAATTATTTATGCTAGGACTATCTATTTTAATTAGATAATTAATAAATCTTGAATTTTTAATTATAATTTCATTTATTGAATTACTTTTAATGGTTTTCATAATATCACCATAATTATTATCTCATAAAATTAAAGTTATATCTATTAATTAATATAAATTGTGTTATAATTACTTATAGGAGGATTTATTATGCTAAGAAAGAATAAAGAGAATAATACTTTAGATTATAGTAGTTTAAATAGTATATTAAGAACTGGTAAAAATATAATGAATATTGGTTATTTTATGGCTATTGTTGCATTAGTTTTACTTGCAACATTCATTATAAAAGAATGGGGATTATTAAAAATATTAAAAGAGTTTTTAATAGTAATGAGCCCAATATTTATAGGATTTATTATAGCTTGGTTATTTGAACCGGTTGTTTCTTATTTACAAAAAAATAAAGTACCTAGAGTAGCAGGTTGTATTATAGTTTATGTTATATTGATTGGTTTATTATCATTATTTGGATATTTATTTATACCATCATTAATATCACAAGTTAAGGATTTTGTTTCTATTGCGCCATCTATATTTGATGAATTAACTGATTTTGTTATGAATATTATTAAAGTATTTGATGCGAATAGATTAGTTGATACTGTTACTTTAAAGGCTTCAATTATGGAGTTAGTTTCTGATTTTGGTATGTCTATAGTATCTTCTTTACCTAAGTATTTATTAAGTATTGGTAAAACATTATTTAGTGGAGGACTTAACTTTATTTTAGGATTAATGATTGGTTTTTATTTACTATTTGATTTTAATAAAGTTGGTAATTTATTTAAAAATGTATTACCTGTTACTTGGAGAGATAATTATGATGAATTAATTAAGAGAGTTAATACATCTTTAAGAAGTTATGTACAAGGAGTTTTAATTATTATGTTACTTGTATTTTTAACTCAATCTATTGGACTTACAATTGCTGGATTAGAGGCTCCTATAGTATTTGCTTTGTTTTGTGCAGTAACTGATATAATTCCTTATTTTGGTCCATATATTGGTGGTATTCCTGCTGTTATAGTTGGATTTACTATTTCTCCAATTACTGGAATTTGTGTATTAATTTCTATTTTAATTGTTCAAGCATTAGAGAATAATTTTTATCAACCATTAATTATGGGTCATACTATGAAATTACATCCTGTAACAATTATGGTTGGGTTATTGCTTTTTCAACATTTCTTTGGTATAATAGGTATGGTTCTTGCAACACCTGTTATAGCAACAATTAAGATATTTGTTACATTCTTAGATGAAAAGTTTAATTTTATGGATAGAATAACTGGAGAAGAATAATATAAGATAATGATTAAAGATTAGTACTTTAAGAAGTGATTTTAGAGAGTTAACGGTTGGTGGAAGTTAACATTAACCTTAAGGGAAGCTACTTTATGAATCTTATCGGGTAAAACCGTTATATGTAATTAAGACCGATTTAGGGATGGTACCGGGCTTTTGTCCTCCCTATATAGGTCTTTTATTTGTATTTGAATAAAAAGGAGAGTTATTATGAAAATATTTGTTATTGGTGGTAAAGCTAAGTGTGGTAAAACTACTTTTGGTGAAAGTTTAAGAGAACAATTAAAGAATTATGGGTATAAACCTTGTGTTATGCATCTTACTGATCCTTTATATGGTTATGCTAGAAATTATTTTGAATGGAATGAAGCTACTGATCCTAAACCAAGAGAGTTTTTACAAAAGATGGGTACTGAATTAATTAGAGAAAAGTTAGGAAAGAAAGATTTTCTTCTTAATAGATTATTTGAAGATATTGAGATTCTAAGTAATTTCTTTGATTCATTTATTATTACTGATGCTAGATTAATATATGAATTTGAAAGTATTAAGAATAAATATGATGATGTAGTTACAATTAAGATTGAAAGAAAACAATATGATAATTATTTATCTGAAGAGGAAGCTAATCATATTACTGAGAAAGGATTAGATAACTATGAAGATTTTGATTATATAATTCATAATAGTTCTTTAGATGATTTAGAAGCATCTGCTTTAGAAATAGTTAGAAATGAAGAAAAATATGGGGGAGAGATAATATGAGTTTAGTAGTTGCAATAGATGGACCTGCAGGATCTGGTAAGGGTACTATTACTAAGATTATTGCAGATAGATTAAATTTAGTTAATATTGATACAGGAGCAATGTATAGATGTGTTGCTCTTGCTTCTATTAATAATGGAGTTAAATTAGAAGAAGAAAATAAAATTATTGATTTAGCTAAAAAGATTAAAATTGAATTTGATACTGAGGGACATACATTCTTAGATGGAGAAGATGTATCTAAAAGAATTAGAGAGAAAGATGTATCTTCAATAGTTAGTCCTGTTTCTTCTATAGTCGCGGTACGTGAAGAGCTGTCTCTTATACACATCTCCGAGCCCACGCGACCTCTC
>CALYOH010000073.1 GCA_945228905.1 uncultured Caryophanales bacterium | reverse complement strand
CCGAGATCTAGACGCGTAAGATCGTCGGCATCGTCAGATGTGTATAAGAGACAGAGACATAACTCCAAGTATTGCAAGAATAATATATTTCCATACATTCATCTTTTTATCAAGATTATATACAGTGAATAACCATAATAAAATTAAGAAGAATTGCGCAAACATATAAGTTTCAATAGAAGCTGCAAATACTATTTGACTAAATGTACAAGCAAATACTGCCGCAACTACAATAGACTTAGACTTATCAAGTCCTAATTTTTTACATATTAAATAAATGAATAAAGCATTTAAAGAACCCATTAAACTTTGAACAATTATTACCGCAATTTCAGGATGTCTAACTATATGTTTTAATACAAAAATAATTGGTTGAAAACATATTACAAACAAAGGATGAACACTGGTTCTATAGTGATTAGCCGCCTTGCTTGTTAAATCCATAAATACTCTTGGAGTATCCAAATCAAATAATACATTAACAAATTTATAAGTTTGCAAGTAATAAGTTAATATACTACCTACAAAAAAATAAATAGTAAAAAGTATTAAGACCATCAGAATTTCGGTTTTATATTTTTCTATAAATTTTTTCATAAAAATCCTCCCTATATATAAGATAATATCACAAAACATAATATAATTATATATACAATTAATTTATAAGAGAATAAATCATTATTAAAATTCAATTCTTTTATTAATTAATTTTATTTGCTATAATTGAATTATAAAATGAATGGGTGGTAGGTCTTATGAAAAGAAAAAAGAAAATATTAATTTATGGTGTTAGTACATTTAAAAATAGAGGAGTAGAAGCAATAATAAATTCTACATTAGGACAAATTGATACTAAAGATTATGATATTACTTTAGCTAGTTATGATTTGCCATATAATAGTAACAAATATACTGATAAAGTTAAGTATGTTGATCACTATAGAATGAATGATTTAAATAAAGAAGAACAAGAATTAGAAAAGAAATATCAAAATATGCCATTTGATTATAATAATTTCGAATTGTTATATCAAAGAGATGTAGTAAAGGCAATTGAAGCATCAGATATTTGTATTTCTGCTGGAGGAGATAATTATTGTTATAATCCATGTACATGGCTTTATGCATTAGATAATAAAAGTAGATCTTTAGGTAAAAAAACTGTATTATGGGGATCTTCATTATTTGAAGAAATAGATGATTTAGAATTAATAGAAAATTTAAATAATTTTGATGTCTTAGTAATAAGAGAAAGCCTAACTTTAGAGGCAATAAAAAATTATGTTGATCCTAAAAAAATAATTTTTGCAAAAGACCCTGCATTTTCAATGCCAACTACAAAAGTAGAATTAAATGAATGGTATGAAAAAAATAAAGACTTTATGATACTAAATGTATCACCATTAACTATAAAAAATGAAATAGGTTATAAAGCAGTTGTAGATTTATTAAAATATGTATTGAAAAACACTAAATATTCAATATGTTTACTACCACATGTTACAACTGAAGATTGTAATGACCTAGATATTCTTAATGAATTAAAAAAGGAATTTAGTAATAATAAAAGAGTATATTTAGAAGAAAATGAATATGATTGTAGAGAATTAAAATATATTATTTCTAAAAGTAAATTAGTAGTTGCAGCAAGAACTCATGCTTCAATTGCAGCATACTCAACATGTGTACCAACTTTAGTAATTGGATATAGTGTAAAAGCAAAAGGAATTGCAAAAGACTTATTTGGTTCATATGATGATTATGTAATTAATAGTAGTGATTTAACAAGTGAATTATTACTTGATAAGTTTAATTTTATAAATAATAATAGAGAAAAAATAATTAATACTTTACAAGAACAAATGCCAAAGATTAAAAAAGAAACTTCTACAATTTTTGAAAAAGTAATAGAAAAATTAGAAAAACAAGAACAAGAAATAATTTGTCATAAAGATAATTGTATTGGTTGTGGAGTATGTGCTACAGTGTGTCCTGTTAATGCAATTACAATGCAAGAAAATAAAGAAGGATTTGTATATCCAAAAATAGATTTAAAGAAATGTATTCATTGTAATAAATGTAGAAATGCTTGTCCAATATTAAATAAAGAAAAAATAAAAGACTTTGAAAGAGAAGTATATGCTATAAAGAATAATAACTTAGAAGAAAGAAAAAAATCAACTTCTGGAGGAGTATTCTCTATATTAGCAAAGAATATATTATCTAAAAAAGGAATAGTATATGGTTGTGAAATGATTAATAATAAAGCAAAACATATACGTATAACTAAAGTAAATGAACTTGATAAAATAAGAGGATCTAAATACATTCAAAGTAGTATTATAGATACATACAAATTACTAAAGAAAGACTTAGATAATAAAAAACAAGTTCTATTCTCAGGAACTCCATGCCAAATAGGTGCAATAAAAGCATTTTTAGGAAAAGAATACTCAAATCTAATTACAGTATCAGTAATGTGCCATGGAGTAATGAGTTATAAGTTATTAGATTTACATATATCTAATTTAAAAAATAAATATAATAGTAAAATAACTGAATGGAACTTTAGAAATAAACAACCAAATCCATGGAATGTATCAAGCGTATCATATAAAGTTGGAGATTCAAAAAAAGTATTTAGTTTCATGGATGATGATTTAATGCTTCTATACTTAAAAAATATTGTATTAAGAGATAACTGTTACAAGTGTGAATATAAAGAAAAGAATAATATTGCAGATTTAATCATAGCAGATTATTGGGGAATAGAAGTTGTTAATAAAGAATTCTTTGATGCTAATGGAGTGTCAGCTGTAATAATAAATTCACAAAAAGGTAAGAAGTTCTATAACAGTGTTGGTATAGAAAAGTATGCAGAAGTGACAAATGGTAACTTCGAAGATGTATATAAATATAATCCAGCATATAATAAACAAGTGGAATGTATTATTAATAGAAAAAAATATCTTTCTGATTTATATACTTCAGATTTTGAAATTGCTTATACAGCTATAAAGAAGGATTTATTAGAACAAGAACTAATAAAAACTAAAAAAGAATTAGCAAAAGTACAATATCAAAACGAAGAATTAAAAAATGCAATAAGAGAAATATTTAATAGTAAAAGATGGAAAATAGTAGATAAATCTATAAACTTAATAAATAGAGTATTAAGAAGAGGAAAAAAAGAGGGTAATTAACTAAAATAAAAAGGTTAATCCCTCTTTTATTGTATAATAGTATATGTTTTGGTATACTAAATAAGAAGGTGAACATATGATAGAATTAATGAAACCATATATTGATAATAATAGACTTTATTTTGATTTAAAAATAGATAAAGAAACAAAAACAGTATGGTTTGAAGTAGAAAAAGAATATGAAAAGTATCTATGTGATGATAGAGTAGACGCTATAGTAGTAGGATTATTACACTATGCAATGGTTAATAATCATGATATTAAAAGTAATAGTTATATAACAGAAGAATTATTATATAAGATTAATAATTACTTACTTCCTTCATTAACAAAATATGATAAAAAACTACATAATATCAAAATTGATATAAAGACAAAGGAAGCATGTGAAAACGCTGGTGCAGTTGGTACAGGATGTTCTTGTGGAGTAGATTCTATTCATGCATATTTAAATAATAAAGATAGAAAAGAAAAACAATTTAAATTAACACATCTATGTATTAATAATGTAGGAGCATTTAATGAAACATATAAAGATGAGGGTATTGATAAAGTAAGAGAAGCTAGATATAAAAAATCAAAAGAGTTTGCTAAAAAAGTTAAATTACCTTTAATAGTAACTAACTCTAATTTCTATGATGAAATATATCAAAATCATTCATATTCTCATACATATAGTTCAACATTTGCTGTATTGTGTTTACAAAAA
The DNA here is from genome assembly GCA_945228905.1 of uncultured Caryophanales bacterium. Lineage (GTDB taxonomy): Bacteria > Bacillota_I > Bacilli_A > RF39 > UBA660 > UBA3789. Next base: position 1,258 of record CALYOH010000073.1, on the reverse strand, counting down.
TTATGGAAAACATACTATTATGGATCATCAGGATATGATTATACAGCTTTTAATATAGTAGATACATCAGAACATGATTGTTCTTGTTATGAATTATTATCATTAGATGTATTTAGTACAAATAATTTAAATATTTATTCTGAAGGAGCGGCAGAAGATAGATTAGAAAAGACTAGATTAATCGCAAATAGTCAAATCGCAAAAGCTTTCTTACATGTATGTATAAAGAAGGAAGATAATTGTGGAGTATGTCCAAAATGTATGAGAACATTACTTACACTAGATGCTTTAAATATAGATTTAAATGAATATAAAAAAGTATTTGATATAGATTACTATAATAAGAACAAAAATGATTATTATGAATGGATCCATAAAGAACATCTTTGGAGTGATAAATCTATTAATGAAGCAACATACCAATTATTATTAAAAAAACAAGAATTTAAAAAGTTTGTAGAAAAATATAATAAAGATAATAATATAGGTAAACCTATAGATTATAAAGAAGAATATGAAAAAGTAATTAATTCTAAGACATTTAAATTAGGAGATAAGATATTAAAAATACCAAGAAAATTAAAAAGTATAATTAAGAAATAAAGGGGAGATAACATGAAGAAAAAAGTATTTATACTTTTAGTACTAATAATTAGTTTTATATCGATTAATGTATATGCAGAAGATGGATGGGCAACAGAAAATGGAGAAATATATTACTATGAAAATGGAGAAAAAGTAACAGGATGGAAAACAATTGATGGAGAAACATACTTTTTCGGATTAACTACTAATAAATTACTTCATGGTTGGCAATACTGGAATGGAAAATTCTATCTAGATGAAGAAGGAAAAGTAACACAAGGATGGAATGAAATAGATGGAGAAAAGTATTACGTAGTAGATAATTACATGGTAAATAAGTTCCAAGAAATAGATGGAGAAACATACTTCTTTGGATTAACTACATACAAACTTCTTCATGGCTGGCAATACTGGAATGGAAAATTCTATCTAGATGGAAAGGGTAAAGTAACCCAAGGATGGAATACAATAGATGGAGAAAAATACTATGTAAGAGATAACTATATGGTAAATGAATTCCAAAATATAGATGGAGAAACATACTTCTTTGGACTTACTACCTACAAACTACTACATGGTTGGCAAAATTGGAATGGAAAATTCTATCTAGATGAAAATGGTAAAGTAACCCAAGGATGGAATACAATAGATGGAGAAAAATACTATGTAAGAG
>CALYOH010000072.1 GCA_945228905.1 uncultured Caryophanales bacterium | reverse complement strand
CTATTATAATTGCTGATTTTATATGTATAAAAAAATTAACTCCAAATTTTATTGTTAAAAATTATAAAAAAAATGTTGTTATCAACTATGGTGATTCTAATACGAAATATACACCATCTGTTTGCTATGGAATTACATCTAATTGCCATGATGTTAATACAATTATAACTGGTGAAGTTGATTACAATACAATTGGTGAATATAATCTTGTCTATACATATACCTACAATGAAAAAATATATACAATAAATCAGACTATTGAAGTAAAAGATACTGAAGCACCAACAATTACACTTAAAGATGATGATATACAAGTATGTCCAAATGGAAATATAATTAAATTTGATGTAGAAGTAAATGATAACTTTGATAAAGATATAAAAGACAAAATCAAAACAGAAATAAAAGATAATAAATTATTAGTAATAGCAGAAGATTCAAATGGAAATAAAACTGAAAAAGAATTTAATGTAACTATAGAAGATAAAGAAGCTCCAAAGATAACAATTAATGGAAAGAAAAATAAAACAATTATTTTAGGATCTAAATATAATGAAGAAGGTGCTACAGTTATAGACAACTGTGATAATCCAGAAATAAAAATCGAAGGAACAGTAGATCCTAATACTTTAGGAACATATACAATAAAATATACTGCTACTGATAATTCAAATAATACAACTATAGAAGAAAGAAAAGTAAATGTAAAAAACAAAACTGCAGGTTCAAGAGTTATTTATTTAACATTTGATGATGGACCAGGAACATACACTGGACAGCTATTAGATGTCCTAAAAAAATATAATGTTAAAGCAACATTCTTTGTAACAGGTAAAGGGGATGATGCTTTAATAAAACGAGAATATGATGAAGGACATAAAGTTGCACTTCATACTAATTCACATAATTATAGTTATATATATGCATCTCAAGAAAACTATTTTGCTGATTTATATGCAATTAGAAATAGAGTTAAAAGAATTACAGGATATGAATCAAATATTATTAGATTCCCTGGAGGAACATCAAATACAGTAAGCAAAATATCAATGAAAGAATTAGCAAAAGAAGTTACTAATCGAGGTTTCTACTACTTCGATTGGAACGTATCATCTGGTGATGCTGGTGGAACAACTACATCAGATGGTATATATAACAATGTTGTATCAAATTTAAAATCTGGTGCATCTGTTGTATTACAACATGATATTAAAAAGTTTTCTGTAGAAGCTGTTGAAAGAATAATACAATATGCATTTGATAATGGTTATACATTTGCAACACTTGATGAAACATCACCTGTTATACATCATGGAGCAAACAAATAAAAAGGAAGCTTGAAATGCTTCTTTTTATTTTCCTAAACTTGTAAGAATTATATTTGAAATATAATCAGTATTATCTTCATTCAAGAACATAAATACTGCTATTTTATTATATTCAGCTTTAACTAAATAAGAACTAAATGTACCTACTGATGATGGCATATTAAATGCAATTGCATCTAATTCACCTATTTTTGTTTTTGTAAATACATCAACGTTATATCCCTTTTGAGCTAATCCTTTTTTATATTCATTTAAATCTAATAAATCTAAAGATCTATCAACTACACTAATCATATATGATTTAGATGTATTTGGATTAATAACTGTTAGAATATTATCTGAATACGTATGAGTAAATCCAGCAGGAACAACTATTGTCAAACCTTTTACTTTATAATAATTATTTTCATCTACAACATCTAATCTACTTTGTTTAGTTGTTGTATTTTTAAAACCACCTTGAGTTTTGGAAGTTGTAGTTTTTTCATTATAAACAATATTTTGATTAACTTCTGATTTAGTTATATTACTTTTAGTTTGCTTTAATAAAATAACACCAGCAGATCCTGCTCCAATAAATACAATTAAAACTAATATAATTGCAACAATTTGTGTATTATTATTCTTTTTAGGAACAACAGTTGGAACTACTGTATTATCAACTTGAGGTACAACAGTATTATTTACTTGAGGTATAACAGTTGGTTTAACTATAGCATTTCCACATGTATTGCAAAAACTACTATTTGGATCAATTGGATTACCACATCTACTACAATTCATATTAATCCTCCTCTATAATAATAATTATACTAAATAATAATTATCAAATAAGAAAAAGATAATAATCTTTACTAAATACTTTACAAATAAAAAAATTAAGCATTTGCTTAATTTATTTCTATAAATGATACAGAAGTTTTGTCATTTTGAGATTTAATAAATTTGTCATATTCTTCTTTTGTAGTTTCTAATCCGTTAATTTTATACTTACCTTCAAATAATGATCCAACTTCATTTTGATTTAGAACAGTTTCATTAAATGTCATCTTTAATACTTGAGATGCTTCAGCTCCAGATGATGCTGAATAAGATCCATCTGTCTTTAATTCTAATAAATTTCTATTATTAATATATTTATATCCATATACTACATCATTAGTAAAATGTAATACTGCATATACACATTCTTCACCTTTTAATAATTTAAATATTATTTCATCGGTTCCATCATTATCCATATCAACACTTGTATATGAATTAACATTAACTTCTCCTAAATCATTAATTTCTGTATCTTTACTATTTAAGTATTCACCTATTTTATACTCACCAGTAGCAGTTTTAATATCACTATTACCTAATAATACTTCTTTATATACTTTATAAATAGTCATACCTTTATAATCACCATCTTCTATAGTTACATAAGGTGAATCATCAGATATAAATGATTTAGTAGTTGGCTCTGTTGTAGTTATTGTTTCTTTTATTTTATCTCCATATTGTTTTTCTAAGAAATAATATCCTACATATATTGCTCCTACTAAAATAATAATTGAAAATAATGCTATTCCAATTCCACTTTTCTTTTTTCTTTTAGCCATATTATCATCTCCTATATAAATACCTTAACATGTTTTTCTATATTTTACAAATCTTCAGGTAAATTTAAATATTCTACTAATATATCATATAAAGTTATCTTATTATCTTTATTATTAGCATCTACTTTAGATCTATAATCTACTTCTAATGTATCTAATAACTTACACAATAATGCTCCTATTTCATATGAACCTCTTTCATATAAGAATGATTTAGAAACACCACCAGCATTTATTGATGTAATAACATTACTAAATGATACATTTTGTTCATTGTTATAATACATAATATCAAAACTATATCCAACAGTTTTAGCTCCTTGAATAGAATAATATCTAGGAACACCATTGTATGTTTCTCTATATAAAACTTTATTAGTATAATCAGGATCTATTTCCCTCATCTTCTCAACCGCTCTTACATATTGATATGCATATTCACCTAGTTTTTGTTTATTTGGTTCAGTTTGTCTCAATTCATTTTGAATATTACCTAATTCAACTAACTCAGTATTATAAGCATTATAAATTTCATTAGTAATCATTCCACTTGATACATCTAAAACAGGTTGCCAATCATTTTGTTTATAGTAATTATACATATTATGAACTAATTCAACACTTAAATGATTAACAGAATTTAATTCATCAATGTTTTTATCTCTACTATATCTATAATAGAATACATCTTCACCATTTAATTTATATGTAGTACCAGCTTCAGGAACTTTACTAGATAATAATATTTTAATAACACTTGGATTTAATATAGATATTTTATGTACATTAACATTTCTACTTTCAGGAACATTTACTTTTTGAGTAAACAAATCATTTTTAGCATTTTTACTATTCATAACATATACTTTAAAATTATCTTCTGAAATAAATACAACAGTTTTACTTTTTATATCTAGATCTTCTAACTCTTTATTACCATTTGAATTTGTATATAATTTTTCATACTCTTCCAAAACTAGTTTATCAACATAATCAAGTTTTAAATAATCATCATAAGTATGATTTATATATAAAAGAAACCCTATTATAACAATAATAATACTAACAAATATAACTGGCACTAACCATTTAGGTCTTTTTCTTTCAAATCTTAATCCTTGATAACGTTCACTCATTATTATCACCTTATATAATTATACAATAAAATAAAAAGAACTGAAATACTTATTCAGTTCTTAAATCTATAACAGTAGCTCTTCTAGATGCTGCTTTAGCGGGAATGATTCCTCCAATTAATGTAAGTATTATACTTAATAGTATCAATGAAAGAGCTGATGTTGGATTTAACATAGCTTTAATATTAACATTGTTAGTTAATCCAACTAAGATTCCATTAATAATTGGAATCATAATATATGTTATTCCTATACCAAATAATCCTGATAAGAAACCAATAATAAATGTTTCGGCATTAAAAATTGATGAAACATTTCTCTTTGATGCACCTATTGCTCTTAATATACCAATTTCTTTTGTTCTTTCATATACACTTATATATGTAATAATACCTATCATTATAGATGAAACTACTAATGAAATAGAAACAAATGCAATTAATACATATGAAACAGCATTAACAATAGTTTTAACAGAAGACATTAATGCACCTGTTATATCTGAATAATTAATCTTAGTTTCTTCATCAACAAAATTATTATAATCTTTAATAAATTTAACAAAATTTTCTTTTCCCTCAAATGAACTAAAATAAACAGCAACAATAGAAGGAGATTCCTTATCTTGATATCCTAATTGTACTAAATTTGTATCTGCAGTTGATTCTTGAGTATTCATTGCACTTACTACTCTCATTAATTCATCTTCTGAGAAATTTAATTTAAATGCACTCGCAAACTTAGCAGGATCAACATTAAATGCACTTCCCAATTTTGAAGTAATTCCAGCAGTCATATCACCAACATTTTGTAAAATAACAACTCTCATTTTTGTTTCAGTCATAGTCTTAGCTATTTGAAGTGCTACACCACCTATTTCAGGCTGTGATTTAACTGTATTAACAATTTGAGTATATACTTGATTCTTCATAGATTCTCTCATTGGTTCAGGCACAGCTTCAATGGCTGTATTATAAGCAGTTAATACACTTGTTAATAATCCTCTATAAATTGTTTTATAAGTATCACCAGGTAAATAATATTCTTTTTCTAAACTATTTACTAAACTATTTACTTCATTAGAAGATAAATATTTTTCTACATCTAAATAATTTACAAAATTATTTAAAACTGTATTTAGTGTTTCAGTATATTTTGTTAATGCAGGATTAGTGTCAGTAGTAATTGCGGCATTTATATTGTTAATATATTTTTCAGAATCCTTTTTCATATCTTCTTCACTTATATTAATTTTAAATACTTCTTTTAATTTTTTTTCATCAACAGATACTAAATCCTGAAAAGTAAATGCATCTGTATTTTTCTTATTATCAAATTTATTACCTGAAAATACATCTACATCTCTATTTTTTAATTGTTTTTTTACTATATCAGTTTTAGATGATTCATCTATTATGTAATCAATCAAATCTTGTCTATATGCAATTCCATTCTCTAAAGAACCAGAAGTAACACCTTCTTTAGTTGTAACT
>CALYOH010000071.1 GCA_945228905.1 uncultured Caryophanales bacterium | reverse complement strand
CCTCTAGATATGTCCTAAATCAATTATAAAACAAAAAAAGACTAAATACTAGTCTTCTATCTCATTTTTAATCATTTTGATTTCTTGTTTAATTTTGTATTTCTTTAATCTATATCCTTTAGGTAATAAGGTAAGTAATATTTCTCGAGATTTTAATTCCTTTTCATAATATTCTCTAAATAATGGACCTTTCTTTATTAAGAATACTGGTCCAAAGAAATAATCTTTCTTTGTATATTTCTTTTTACCTTTTTTAAATATTATTATTTGATAAATAAATTTCTTATCTTTAACAAATTCTTCATTTTCTATATAGAAACCATTTTTTGTTAAAAATCTTTTTACATCTTCTTGGTAATTATTTGGACTTATTATCATTGTATCTACTTGTTTTAATACTTTAGGTGAATCTTTACAAATACCAATTATATTTCTTCCACCCATTCCAGATATAATTATTGTATTTATTTCTTTTGAGTAAGTTGTTAATCCGGGTCCTAAACGTGTTTCTATTTTATCTTCTAATCGTTCTCTTTTTATATTTTTCTTTGCTTGTTCTAATGGACCTTCAGCTATATCTGATGCAACTGCTTTAATATCTTTATTTCTTGTTACTAGATAGATATCTAAGAGTGCATGATCACATCCTACATCTAAACAAAAGGAATTAGTTTCCACTAAATCCCCTATTTTCTTAAGTCTTGAGTTTATTTTCATTAATCTGTTAAGAAATCCTTAAGTTTACGAGAACGAGATGGATGTCTTAATTTACGTAATGCTTTTGCTTCAATTTGACGAATTCTTTCACGAGTAACACCGAAGATTTGTCCTACTTCTTCAAGTGTTCTACATTGACCATCATCAAGACCAAATCTTAATCTTAATACTTTTTCTTCTCTTTCAGTTAATGTAGCAAGTACTCCACGAAGTTCTTCTTTTAACATTTCTACTGTTGCATATTCTTCTGGACCCATAGTTCTTTCATCTTTAATGAAATCTCCTAAATGGGAATCATCTTCTTCTCCAATTGGAGTTTCTAATGATACTGGGTCTTGAGATATTTTATATACTTCACGAACCTTTTCGATTGTAATTCCTAACTTCTTAGCAATTTCTTCATCTGTTGGTTCACGATTTAACTCTTGTGTTAATTGTCTTTGTACTCTAGCAAGTTTATTTATTGTTTCTACCATATGTACTGGTACACGGATAGTTCTAGCTTGGTCTGCTATCGCACGAGTTATAGCTTGTCTTATCCACCATGTAGCATATGTAGAAAATTTATATCCTTTAGTTGGATCAAATTTATCTACTGCTTTCATTAATCCAATATTTCCTTCTTGGATTAAATCTAAGAATAACATTCCACGTCCAACATATCTTTTAGCTATACTAACTACTAAACGAAGATTTGATTCAGCTAACATTCTTTTAGCTTCTTCATCACCTTCAACTGCTCTTTGAGCATATTCAAATTCTTCATCAGATGTAAGTAGGTTTATACGTCCAATTTCTTTTAAGTACATTCTTACTGGATCATTAATCTTAACATCTTTAGTTAATGTTAAGTTTTCAACAGACATATCTTCATTTATTTCTTCACCTGATGCATCATCGCTACCATCTTCTGAAACTATATCGATATTGTTTTCTACTAAGAAGTTATATAATTCATCTAATGAATCGCTATCAACTTCTAGTCCTTTTAGTTGCTCTGCTAGTTGTTCATAAGTAATATATCCTTGTTTATTACCTAACACAAGGAGTTTCTCTTTTCTTTCTTCGAGTGTCTTAATCTCTCCAACCATACTAATTATCTCCTAACCTTAACTTTCTAATCTTTTCACTTATTTTAGCTTGTTCTATTGGATCCACTTCTTTTTTCATCAATCCTGTGAGTCTATTTATCTCTTGTTTCTTTATGTATTCTTTTACTACTTTAAAATACTCAAACAACTCATCCTTTGTGGTTTTCTCTAAATAAGAACTTCCTAAAATATCATTTAAGAATATTAGAATGTTTTCTTTATCCTGAATATAAGTATAAAAATCAGCAACATTTATATTTCCATGCTTTTTATAATAATAAGTTATTTCACTAACAGTAGTTCTCATTACCTCTGTTGGGAATATTAATCTTTCTTTTTCTACTTGTGTAATAACCCAATCATTATTAAGCATAAAATATACTATTTGTTCATATGCTTTTATATACTTATCTTTTTTTACTGACTCTTTTTTCGGTATAATTACTTCTTTTTTAGGTTCTTTATTTTCTAAAAGAGTATTTATACGCATTTCCAGTGTATTATAACCTATATCAAACTCTTTTGCAAGTCTTTTTAGGATAACTTCTCTTCTTATTGGATCATCAATTTTAGCTGTTTCTTTAATAACATTATTAATATAATCAGATGTTTCTTCATCACTTTTAAAGTTAACGTTTTCTCTCATCTTTTTCATCTTATAATCTGAGAAGTTTATTGCATTTTCTATTAATCCTTCAAATTTTTCTTTACCGTTTTTTAATATATAACTATCTGGATCTTCAGGATTTGGTAAAACTATTACTTTTACTTCCAAGTTTTGTTCTAACAATGTATCTCCTATACTTAGAGTTGCTTTTTGTCCTGGATCATCTCCATCTAAACATAGAATTATATTATTAGATAATCTCTTTATAAGATTTATTTGTTCTTTAGTTAAAGCAGTACCCATTAATGCAACTGTATTTTTTACATCGATAGTACTTGCTCTTATAACATCCATGAAACCTTCCATGACTATTACTGATTTTTTTAATCTACATTCTTCTTTAGCGATGTGATAATGATATAACATTTCACCTTTTTTAAAGATATCTGTTTCTTTTGTATTAACATATTTATTTTGTCCATTATCTTTATAGATTCTTCCACTAAAACCTACTACTTTTCCAAATACATCATATAATGGAAACATTATTCTATCATTATAAATATCATGATTATCACTTGATAATCCTATTCTATTTAAAGTAACTAAATCATAATCTTTACTCATTAATAACTTAGTTAAATCATCTTTACTTTCTAAAGATAAACCAATTTCAAATTCTTTTATAATATCTTCATTTATTTTACGATTTGCTAAATACTTTTTAGCTTCTTTTCCTACTGTACTGTTTAAATTATTTTGATAATATTTTAAAGATAAATTATAAGCTTCATATAATTTATCAAACTTAGTATTTTTCTTTGTTACTTTAACACTACCAGTATCTATTCCTACTCTATCTCCTAAATACTTTAGTGCTTCTTTAAAATCTAAATGTTCATAATTCATTAAGAATGTATATACATTTCCTGTTGCATGACAAGAAAAGCAAGTGTATATTTGCTTTTCTCTTGATACTGATAATGAAGGTGAATTATCATCATGAAATGGACACCTTCCAAAAAAGTTTTTTCCTCTGGCTACTAAGGGTATTCTTTCACCAATGATATCTACTATATCTACTTTACTACGAATAGTATTTGCAAGATCATTGTTCATAGTACCACCACCCTTAACACGAACTTTATTTTATCATAATTATTTTACTTTTTCTATAGGCTTAGTCTTTTTATCAGCATTTTTATTTAGTTGTTTTCTCATAAATTGATCAAACACCTCAATATTATTTTCATATTTAGGATTATAATAACTAATTCCTCTATAATTACTTTCTAAAGCATCTCTTAAATACTCAATATACTCAACATGTTTATTATAATAACTTGTTGAAAATATAGCTAAGCGAGCTAGTTCTCTGAAGTTCTGTTCAGTTGCTCTATCTATCATTTCAGAATAATATCCTTTAAACGAAACTATAGTCATTATTCCTAAATCTACAATTTCATTATCTTCATCAAAAAAATCAGGATTACTTTTTATAAATGAACTAGTTAATAAATCTATTAGATTGCTCATAGTTTTATATTTATTATTTGTTCTTTTTTCTCTTTTTAGTAATTTTAATTCATCATCCAAATCATCTTGTCTTACATCTAAATATGTATGAAATTCTTCCATATTTGGTAGAAAGTCATCTTCTAATTCAAATTCTTCATATTCTTTTTCAATTTCTTCTATTTTTTTCATAATATCTCAATTTTCCCTATGACCTATATTATATAACATAAAAAGTACTTTTTTTAAAGTACTTTTATTCCCATTCTGCTACTAAAACTGTATTTTTATTTATTTTAGTAGTATTATTTACCTTTTTATCATCAATATACCAACCTTTAAATTTCTTTCCAGGTTTTGTTGTAGTACATAATTCTCCTAAAGTTGCATTATCTTCTGAATCTGCTAAAACATATTTATCATCACAGTCTGTTCCTCCAGCTGTATCATAATATATTGTATATCCTTTAGGTACTTTATATGTTATTTTAACTTGATTCTTATTATTTGCTTCATCTACTGCTGTTATATATATATCATGTGTTTTACCTGTATATGAATTTATTTGATTTAAATATACTGTATTAGTATTTTTTATAAATCCATGTGAACTACAACTAGAACTATCTACTGATACACATATTTTTATATTTTTCTTAGCTGTATGATTATCATTAATATTTAAATTTAATTTGGGTTTAATAGAATTAAATTCAGTTGAATTAGATATTATTGTTGCTCCATCAATTGAAGGCGCTAATCCATCTATATAGTATGGTCCAAATACAATGTAATTTCTATTACCTTCAGGACTAGACCATGCTTCCCCACTTAAGTCTGTTAAGTTTTCTGCTTTAATAATTAAATAATAAATACCATCTGCATTAGTTGGAAGTTCTAATTCTTCTGATGTATCTGTAATAATATCTCCTGCTTGAATAGTATCTGCTTGATTATTTGGAAATTTAAAATTAAATTCTGTCATTTCAGTAATAGATGTTGGATTATTACTATGAGTCCATGAATAATATAGTTTAGCGTCTTTATTAACTCCTGCGATACTTTGAACTGTTACTCTAACATTATAATTTTGTCTAAATAATAATCCGCTATTAGGAGATGCAAGTATAGAAATATTAGATGTTTCATCTCCACCTTTACATAAGTTAGGATCTATTTCATATGGAACTTTGCTTTTAGGATATATAATTGATACTTCATTTATAGATCCTTTATCATCTTCTGTTCCACATCCTAAATAAGCTTTATAAGTATAATTTCCTTGAAATTTAACTACTTTTACAAATGTATTTTTTGTATTACAAGATATATCATCAACTGAAATATCTTTAGCAAGTCCTTTATCCATTAATTGCTCTATAGTAATATAAGCGCATCCTGCATTATTAAAACCAAATAAGTCTTCTTCAAAAGAGTCTATATATAGTTTTGCTCCTGATACTAGTGCTCTTTGATATGTTTCATATCTAGAACTGGTATTTTTTTCTTGTAATTGTCTTACTACAGGAAAAGATAATCCAGTAATAATACCCATTATAACGATTACTACTAATAATTCGACTAGTGTGAACCCTTTATTATTCTTCATAGTATCACCTACTATAATTTATTATAACACGTATAATGAGTTTAGTAAATTAAACTGATTTTGTTTTCAATTTACTATACCTATTTTTAGGTAATTTATTTTAAGAGTCAAGTCAGATTATACCAAGGGTCTTTGAATCCATTTTTATGACAGACTATTCTCTTATTTTTTATTAATTTA
>CALYOH010000070.1 GCA_945228905.1 uncultured Caryophanales bacterium | reverse complement strand
ATTAATGATTTATCGTCTAAAATAAATGAACAAAATGAAATGATTAAATAATTAGATGCTAAAGCTAATTATAATATATTAAATAAAATAAAAGATAGTATAAGAAAGTAGGAATCGTATATGAAATTATCAAATAATTCCAAAAGACTAGGTGTATTTATTTTTTTTGATAGAGATTCAATCATAGATGATTATGTATTATATATGTTAGATTCTCTTAATGAAGCAGTAGATAATATTCTATTTATTTCAATTAGTGAATTATCAGATGTCGAATTGAAAAAACTAGATAAATATAACATAGATATAAATCTAAGAGAAAACAAAGGTTTAGATGCAGGTGCGTTTAAATATGCATATGATAAATACGGAAAAGAGTATTTCACTAATTATGATGAAGTTATTTTATTGAATGACACTTTCTTCGGTCCATTTAGACAATTTGAAGAAATAATCAATTCAATGAATGAAAAAGATTTAGATTTTTGGGGTTTAACAGCTAACTTTGATTCAGAAGATGGAACTGGTAAAGCTATTGATAATTATATTCATGCTCATATTCAAACTTTCTTTGTTGCTTATAGAAAAAGCATATTAGAAAGTGATTTCTTTAATAATTATTGGAAAAAATATAATATAAGAAAAAATGATTCATTTGTTGATGTGGTTAATAATCATGAATCATATTTTACATACTTGTTAGAAAAAGAAGGATTCAAATGGGATACATATGTAAATTTGGATCATTATAAAAATGATAATAGAGAATACAATTATAATATATATGGCTATTCAGCTTATACATTATTAAGTTATTACAATTGTCCATTTATTAAGAGAAAGAACTTTGTATTTGATAGAACAGATGCTCTTTATATGAATGATGGTATTGATACATCAAGAGCATTAAAATACATTAAAGAACATACTAACTATGATATTAATATGATTTATAAAAACATTAATAGATTATATAAACCATTTGATTTATATAAAGGTATGGGTTTAAATTACATTAATAAACCATCATCTAAATCAAATGGTAATAAACTAATAATTGCTGAAATCACTGATAAAAAGTCATATGAAATATCTAAAAGATATTTTGATGGAATTAAAGAAAGTGATATTCAATTATTAACTGAAGATAAAGAATTATGTAATCAATTGAAAATTGAATATAAAGATAATATTTATAAATATTTAATGACTGAAAGAGACAACATTATTAATAAATATCAATATGTATGTTTATTAACATTAAAAGATGATATAGATAATTTCCAAGAAGTAATTGATTCTAATAATATTAGATTATTAGATAATTCTATAGAATCTGATGAATATATAAATGGTATTACAAATTTATTAGATGAAGAACATATAGATTTATTATTCTTACCTGAATCAGTTCATAACAAGAATGTTATGAATTTATCAGGAAGATATAAATATAAAATTATAAAAGATATAGATAAGAAAAATAATACTAATTTAGAATTTTATAATTTTAATAAATTACCATATGGAGTATGGCTTAAATCTAATTCATTAAATAAAATAAAAGAAATGAATATGTCATTTAATGAATTAATAGCTGTATATGAATTGATAGATAACAAGAGTTTATTTGGTAAAGTTTATAGTGAAGAATATATTAAACAAGATCAATTAAATCTTGAAACTGTATTTAATACAGTATTCTTCTCAGGAAAACTAGAATTATCATTCCCAAATAGAATGTTATATGCAAACTCTGCAAATCCATTTAGAAATATGATTAGATTAATAATACCATTTGGTATTAGAAAAAAAATCAAAAAAATATTTAAAATTAAATAAGAAGGTAATATACATGAAGAAAAAAATTATATTTATTGTATTATTAGTTTTATTAGTGTTATCATTAATATTCCCAGTATATTCACATATATATGTTAAAGATTTTGATGGTAAAGAAACTGCTATAGAAATAGAAAATGAAACATATACTTTTAGTTTTAAACCAAAAGGAGATAATCTAGAAACATTTATGTTTAGATTAGCTACTTATGGAGAAAAATATACTAAAGGAAAAATTCATTATAAATTAGTTGATAGTGATAATAACATTATATTTGATGTCAGTAAAGATTTAAGTGATGTTAAAGACAGTATTTATATAGAAGAATCTTTTGAAAGACAAAAGAATTCTTCAAAGAAAACATATTCTTTTATAATATGTTTTGATGAATATATAAAAGGACAAAGAATGGGAGTATGGGGAAATGATAAAGGTTCTCCAAACAACTTCTTAGCAGATAACACTGGCTATGGATTAGAATTATATACAAAGCAAAATGTTCCTAATCCAACAATATCTTGGTTTATATTAATAATAATTGTTATATACACTATATATTTAATATTAGAAAAGGATTTTAAAGATGAAAAAGACAAGAAAAAAACTAGTAGATAGAATAGTTGAACTAAGTACTATTAAAAAATTATTATTAATAGTTATATATTTATTATTATCAAGTGCATTTATTCTTGTTACTAGTAATAAGTTTAATATAAAATATGGCGTAACTAACGAAACCAGTGTATTTAACAATTATAAAGTTGAACAAACAGACCAAGGTAGTATATATACAATGGATTTAGATAATACATATGCTAAAAGAGTATTTGTTAAATACTCTTCAGAAGATGTATTTGATATGAGATTGAGATATAAAATCATTGAAAATGATGTAACAACATTTGAAATGGATGAATTAAATAAGTGTTCTGAAGTTATAGATCAAAATGTTTATAAAGTAAATAACAGATTTAATAGACTTGTTGTTGAAGTACCAGCAGGTGTTGAAGTACAAGATGTAGTCGTTAATAACAAGATCACATTTGATTATTGTTCTATGTTTATATTTATAATAGTATTATTAATAACTATTTCAATACTATATGTATATAAAGAAGGCAAAGAAAAAGTATATATAATCTTCTTTACTATATTCGTATCATTTGGTACTTTCATGATTGTTTCATCACCAATTTCATGTGGTATGTCATGGGATGATCAATTACATTATAGAAGTACTATAAGAACTATTCATATGGGTAATTATGAAACAAGTGAAGTAGAGAGAAGAATATTTGACTTAATTTCTCCGTATCACATGTTTGATACAATTGAAGAACAAAGATTGTTAGATGAAAAATTCGATGAAATGGATAAAGTTAAGAAACTTGAAACATACAACATGAATGTTGTTTCGTACACAACAATAGCTTATCTTCCTGGAAGTGTTCTTTACTATGGAATGAATAAGTTAGGAGTTCCATTCTCAATCAAATTTAGATTATTAAGAATTATTCTACTTATAGTATTTGCATTAATAATATCTTATGCAATTAAAATTATACCTAAGTATAAGAGTTTATTATTTGTATTAGGATTAATACCAACATCATTATTTGTTGCATCAAGTTTTAATTATGATGAATGGATAATATGTTTAATGTTCTTAGCTTATGCTGAATTCATCAAAATGATGAATTCAGATAAAGTAGAAACAAAGGATATTATTACATTTATTATATGTGTAACAGTATCAACATTAACTAAAGTAATGTATGCACCATTATTCTTATTGTTATTATTAATACCTAATAATAAATTTAAATCTAAGAAAAATGGAAAAGTATTTAAATTGGCATTACTAGTATTAACTGCAATAGTTATGTTTACTTTCGTGATACCAGCAATGTTTTCTAATGTAGCGATTGATGATGGAAGAGGTGGAGAAAATGTTTCTTCAATTGGACAATTGAAATACATTGTTCATAATCCAGTTGCAACTGCTAAAGTATTTACTAAAGTAATATTAACTAGTATTGGCGATAGAACATTTGGTAAAGGTGCTTTATTATCATTCTCATATATGGGAGAAGAAGATAGTTATACAATTTATCTAATGGTATTATTTACTATTATTATTGCATACTTACATAGTTGTAATGACGGTAATGAACTTGATATAAAAGGACGTGTATTTGCACTTGTACTATGTGCTGCAGTTATCTTAGCTACATATGGAATATTATATTTAGGATACAATGATATTGGTTCGATAAATATAGGTGGAGTACAAGCAAGATATTTCACGCCAATATTATTCTTGATACTATATCCATTTATAACTAAGAAAATCAAACTAGATATGAGTATAGTAAAGGTATGTACTATTATTTCTATAATAATGACTTTAGTATATATTTATAGAATATATTCTACATTCTTTATTTATATTTATTAGAAAGGTGATCATATGAAAATATTTAAGGAAGTATTAAAATATATTGGATGTGTATTAGCTTTATTTATATGTATTTTAATAATTCATGTTTTATCATTTGGATTACCTAACAAAAACATTAAAAAACATGTTGATGATTCAATAAATATATTTGAAACTGAGGGATTATACTATAATCCTCTTGTAAACAATGGAATTGTTACAAGAGGATATCAATACGATAACTTTACTGATTCAATTATATTATTAGTATCAAGAGATTCACTTGAAGGATGGAGAAACATTGCGGATAGATCACTAGGTAATTATAACTGCGGTGATGAAAATCCTCTTACATGTTTAAAGAATGTAAGTATTAAAGCTGAAATACCTGAATATGAATATTCAAGATATTGGTTTGGTACATCAGCATTATTAAGAGTATTCTTATTATTCTTTGACTTATATTATATTAGATATATATTCTTAATAATACTGTTTACATTATTTATAGTGTTAATGGTTAAGATAGCTAAAGAATGCAATGTATTATCTGCAATAGCATATGCATTTGTATTATTAAATATTGGTTTTATTACTATGAGTTTCTCATTACAATTTTTACCAAATACTTTAATAACATTAATTGCATCAATTGTAATTGCATACAATTACAAGAAAGAAAATTTCAATAAATATATACAATATTTATTCTTAATAATAGGAACATTAACTGGATACTTTGATTTATTAACATATCCGTTAATAACATTTGGTATACCATTCTTATTCTACATTTATATGTTAGGTAAAGATGATAAGAAAGTATCTATTAAGAATATTATCCTAATAGGATTCTCATGGCTATTAGGATATATAGGAATGTTTATATTTAAATTTGCTGTATCATCAATTGTATTACATAAGAATGTATTTAAATCATCAATTGAACAAATAATGTTTAGAACTGATACTGGTGATGCGGTAGATATAGTTAGAAAAGATTCTATTGCAATTAATTACGATTATATATTCAATGATTTTAATCAAAAAATATTATATGTTTACTATGCTATCATGGCATTATATGTAATCATTAAAAAGAAATATAATAATTTCAATGGTAAGAGTATATATAACATAGTATTAGTATTATTAGTAGGTATGTTACCAATGGCATGGTATTATATATTATCAAATCATTCATATATTCATAATTTCATGACTTACAGAACTGCGTCTATTTCTTTATATGCATTATTAATAATACCTATATTATTCTTAAGAAATAAAGAAGAAAAAGTAGAAGTTATTGAAACTCCAAAAGAAGAAAAGAAAACAACTAAGAAAAAGAAAACAACTAAAAAGAAAGATAAATAATATCTTTCTTTTTTTATTATTTTTAATATGATATAATTATATTAGAAATAACACTTGAAGAGGTGATTTAAATGGTAAAGAAAGACAAAATACTTGTTGTTATTCCTGCTTATAATGAGTCTGAAAACATTGAATCAGTGCTTAAAGAAATAAAAAAAGATATAGACTATTCTGATATCTTAGTTATCAATGACTGTTCTAAAGATAATACAGCTG
>CALYOH010000069.1 GCA_945228905.1 uncultured Caryophanales bacterium | reverse complement strand
GAAAAAGAAAAAGAACCGTTAAAAAACGGACTTTAGTCTAAAAATTTACGATTTTTGGTTCTATTTTAAATTATCATCATCTTTTTGCATTAAGAACTTTTTACTTCCTTTGATGATATTCTTTTCATCTACTTTAGGCATAGCAGCTGTCATTGTAATGTGTTCTTTAATATACTTATCTGTATATTTCTTCTTTTTCTTAAACTTAGTATGTTGTATTTCTTAAATCATATACTTCTTTAAATTTAGATATTTTATTATTATATTCACTGTAATTAACTATTACATTATCATATATCTAAATTATCTTATATTATAACTATTATTGAAACTAAATATTTAATTTTTCTTGTTCTTATACTTTTCTTTTTATTCCTACCTTTCTTTCTAAGATATAATATATCCTTCTATATTATATTCTATGTTTTATTTTTACTTTATTTATAAATTATATTCAATATTTAATACTTTGTTTAATAAAAAAAGGCACTTATTTACTAAGTGCCATTTTATTTATTGCTTCTTTTGCAGCTTCTTGTTCTGCTTCTTTTTTACTTGTTCCTACTCCTGTACCATATACAATACCATCTATTATTACATCTACAGTAAATCTTTTATCATGAGCAGGTCCTTCTTCATTTACTAAAATATATTCTAGACTTTTTTGTTCTGTTTGTACAAATTCTTGTAAACTACTTTTATAGTCACTAAAGAAAGATACTTTTTCATCATTTATAAATGGAACAATTACATCTAATATTACTTTTCTTACAGTAGCAAATCCTAAATCTATATAGATTGCTCCCATAAGTGCTTCAAATATATCTGCAACTATTGCTTTCTTTAAACGATCTTTTTCTTCTCCATGACCAACTAATATATATTTTTCTAATCCCAATGATGTTGAGTAAGCATAGTTAGCATTTTCACATACATAACTTGCTCTTACTTTTGTCATTTCTCCTTCTTTTTCATTATAATGATTATATAAGTAATCAGCTACTACTAAATCTAGTACTGCATCTCCTAAGAATTCTAATCTTTCATAATTAGATTTTACTTTATGTTCATTAGAATATGAACTATGTGAGAATGCAGACTTATATAATTTTAGATCTTTTGGTTTAATATTTAATTTTTTAAATAATTCTTCCATTTGAATCACCTATCTAATTATAACAAAAAAAATATAACTATTAAAGTTATATTTTTATCTTCTTCTACGTGCTGTTGTTAAACCAGCCATTTGTTTAATTAAAGTACTATCAATATATACTACTGGATCTAATATTTCATCATCTTGATCTTCATCTGAGAATAATGCTAGTTTTCTTAAATCATCAATAGTTCTATCAATTTGTTTTTTAGTATATGGATTATTACCACTATGATAATCTTTTAGTCTTCTATAATATAATTTATCATCATTAGCTTTTTCTGCTTCTTTTTTGGCAAGATGTTTAACAGCAACTTCTGTATTATGTTCTAGATATTTCTCTTTTTTAGTTCTATCATCTTCTTTATAGTACTCTTCTAATTCAGTTTGACTTAGTGATAACATAAAAGTAACTTTATCATCTAATTCTTTTTCATAAGTATCTTTATCAGAACCTTTATATTTCTTTAAACGATCTTGTTTCCATGCTTCAAATTGAACTAAGTTATTACTATATCTATTCATCATTAATTTTACTTTTTGACTAATTAATGAGTACTTTTCTTTTTCATTTCTTTCACTACTTAATACTTCTAAACAGTAATTTTCAAATTCTGTAATTGCATTTGAACCATATCCTCCATGTGGAAGATCTTTTAATGCTTTTACATATTCTTTTACTTTATTTCCTAAATTTACTTGCCTTCCTGCTTTAAATTCAAATGCTATATCAAATTCTTCTTTTGCAGATACTTTTTCATTTTCAGAAAGACTTGTATTGTTATCTATTTGGTTATGAACTTCTCTTAATCGTCTTAATTCTCTTTGATAATCATCGATATATTTATCATATATTGCTTGTATTTGTCTATATATATCTAAGATAGTTGCTTTTTCTTTTTGAGTAGTAATTATTTGTTCACATTTAACTTTGAATTCTCTAATTACTGATTGTCCATATCCACCATTATCTAGATTTTGTAGTGTATCTAGCATTTCTTGGACTTTTTTCTTTAAGTCTATTTTATGACCACTATCTGCTTTAAAGTCTGCTTTTAATCTTTTCTTCTTTTCAGATACTTCTTTACTAGTTAGATCTGATTCATCTAATTTAGATAATTCTTCTTCTAGTACTTTAACTCTTTCATTATAATCATTAAGTATTCTATTATAGTCTAATTCTATTGTTGCTAAGATAGTCTTATCATCTTTACCAATAGATCTTCCATCTTCTACTTTTCTATCTATTGCTTTTTCAAACTCTTCTATTTTAGATTTACCATATCCTCCATATGGTAATTGTTCTAGAGTAATTTTCATCTTCTTAATACTATCTTTTAAATTAACGTTATGTCCATACATTGCATTAAATGCTAGACGTAATTCTGTAATATTCTTTTGTTTTTCTTCTTCTTCTATAAATGTAGAATTTTCAATTGTTCTAATTCTTTTAGCTAATTTATCTACATCATACATGTATCTACTTCTATATTTAATAACTAATGTACTTATTATTTTTTCTACTATATCCGCAGGAGATAATCCTTGTTTTTTACCTTCTTCTATTTCTTTTTTACCTGCTTCTATGAATTCTTTTATCTTTTCGTCTCCATATCCTCCATCAGGTAAATTTCTTAATTCAGAAGCCATTTCCTTTAATTTCTTATCTAAATCTATTGGATGACCAAATTCTTTTTCATTATAGTAATCTATCCAATATGCTATCATAGCAATTACTTCTGCTTCTGTATTAGAATTTTCTTGAAGCGTTCTTATAATATTATTAAACTCATATAATTTACTTTGATAATTAGAAATATATCCTTTTGCTAAACTAATTATTTCTTCTACTGTTTCGATTCTAGATCTTCCATTTTCATTACATTCATTAGCTTTCTTCTCTAATTCTTTTTTGAATTCATCCAATTTTACTTGACCATATCCAAGTTTTTCTGAAGATATGTATCTTTTTAATTGAGTAATAGAATCTTCATCTATATCAATCATTAATCTATATAATATACTTTTATCATATTTAACATTTTTTCTATCCATTTGAGTTTCTATAGAATAAGGGTCCATTAATCCTAACTCTCTTAAGATATCTAAAATATCATCTATTTCTTTTGATACATCTACTTTTTTCATAGTAGTCTTCTCTCTTTCAGGAACAACTACTGTATTGTTTCTTCCTAGCAATCTGTCTAATAATTTCATAATGAAAGCCTCCTACTATTCAATTTTAACATATTAGTTTTTAATATTCAATCAGTTTATTTAATAATCTCTACTTGTAAAAATAGTTAATTAATAGTAAAATTATTATGGTGATAGGATGAAGAAATTACTTATATCTATCATAAAATTGTATCAAAAAATTCCTTTTAGTAGTCATAATCAATGTAGGTATATTCCTACTTGTTCTAATTATGCTATTGAAAGTATAAATACTTATGGATCTATTAAGGGTTCTTTTTTAGCAATTAAAAGAATACTTAGATGTAATCCATGGGGAAGATCTGGATATGATCCAGTACCATTAAAGAAGGAGAAGAAACATGAAAAGAGTTAAATTTTTATTATTATTTATTTTATTAATACCAGTTATTATACTTACTGGAGGTTGTTCTAATGATAGTATGGATAATATACAAATAATAGTTACTAATTATCCTAACGAATATGTAGTTAAGAAATTATACAATCAACATGCTGCTATTACTTCTATTTATCCTGATGGAGTTGATACTAGTAATTATACAATTAGTAAGAAACAAAAATTAGATTATTCTAAAACTGATTTATTTGTTTATAATGGATTACTTGAAAAAGAAAGAAATCTTGCAGTTGACTTACTTGAAATTAATCCTGATTTAAAAATTATTGATACTGCATATGTGTTAGAAACTGATTACTCTCCTGAAGAGTTATGGTTAAATCCTTCGTCATTGCTTATGATGAGTCAAAATGTTAGAATTGCTTTAGATGAGTATATTTCAAGTACCTATTTAATTAAAGAAGTTGATGCAGCTTATGATGAATTAAAAATTGAATTATCTGAATTAGATGCTGAATATAGAGTTGCTGTTGAAAGTACTAATAATAAGACTATTATAGTTGCTAATAGTGCTTTAAAATATCTTGAGAAATTTGGATTAAATGTTATTTGTTTAGATAGTGATGCATCTCAAAAAACTTTAAGTGATGCTGAAGAATTATTTGATAATAAAAGTAATAGTTATATAATTATGTTTAAAGGACAAGAACTTAATGATAATGTTAATAACTTATTAGAAAAATATCCCGATGTTAAAAAGATAGAATTACATAAGCTTGATAATATTTCAGATACTGAAAGAAGTAATAAAGAAAATTATACTTCTATTATGAGAGATAACTTAGAATTAATAAAGAAAGAATTATATCAATAAAAAAGAGTATGTAGATTACATACTCTTTTCTTTTAATCTTTTTACTAATTGTACTGCTTGCTGTTTTTCTTCTTCTGATGTTTCCATTTCTATATATTGTGTTGCTCTTTCTATCCACTTCTTAGAATGGTTATGATGAAGCACATTTGGATTCTTTCTTAATGTTTGTTTATCATCACCACTATATCTTATAAAGTCACTTGCATCCATTATATAATATGCATTATCTTTTGCAGTTGATGGTGTATCTCTATTGAATTCTCTATCTAATATTACTTTACCATTTGGATAAATATAAGCAACATATCCTCTATATTTTCTAAGTCCTATTGCTTTACATATATATGGAGTTGATTCATAGAATGCTGTTTTAGCTTCTCCAATAGATTTTAATTTTTCTATTTCTTCATAAGTCATTATAGTTTCTTTAGATTCTTCTTCTTTATGGACTTTGTCATATCCTCTACCTTCTGGTACAAGAATCCATTCTACTACACTACTATTATCTTTAACTCTTCTTTTTAAATTATCTAATCTTAATTTAATATTATTAATATCTACTTTCATACCATTATCTAAAATAATATAGACATTTTTATCATAACTGGATTTTAAATATTTTTCGATAATTTCTATATATTCTTTAATCATTTCTATATCATTAGAATTTTCACATTTAACAATATATTCATGTACTACTAACATACATAATTTATTTTGATCAAAGTTTGTTCTTATAAAGTTATTATAACTTTTATTTTCTAATCTTTCTTTTAATTTAGATCTATCAGTTGCGTATCTTCTATACATTTCTGATTGTGTTATAATGAAGTTTCTTAAGCTTGGCTTAAATGCACATGAATATATATAGTGTTCTCCATCTGCGAATTTGTCTTCTGATATTTGTTCTTGTTTTTTCATTTTCTTTAATGAATCTAGATATTTTCTACCGTCTACTAAGTCTTTATATAATATTGGGAATTCTATTCTTAATTGATTAATATCTGCAATTCCTTTTAATACTTCTATTCTATCTAACATTTTTTTAGTTAAATCTTCATCATCTTTTGTTTTAGAATTATGTTTTATATTTAGAATTGTTAATAATTTGTCTAAGAATTCATTATATGATGGTTTAATATAACCAACTATAAATGATCCATCATTAAAACAAGATAATTTATCTGTAAAATCATCATTAAATTTTTTATATTTAAATACTTCATGAATATTTTCTCTATTAGTAGATCTAAACATCATGAATAAATCTTCTGGTAATATTCTTGTAGTTCTACACC
>CALYOH010000068.1 GCA_945228905.1 uncultured Caryophanales bacterium | reverse complement strand
TATTATTTAGAATCTCTCTTTTTAATTAGTCCTTGACAAAGGGTTCATTTTAAAAAAGAACGTCTACTTTTTTTGTTCCAATAAATATGGAGGAAAAAATATATAATGAAATAGAAAGAATAAATTGAAGAACCAATCATCCTACATACTGATCAAGGTTCAGTTTGTTCTTCCTTTTCTTATAACAATCTTCTTAATGAATTTAATGTCAAAAGATCAATGAGTCGAGCTAAAACTCCAACAGATAATCCAGTAAATGAATCACTTAAAGGTTGGATAAAAGAAGATTTGTTTATAGACTTTGATTTAAAACATTGTGAAAATGTTTCAAATCTAATAAAATTATACATTGATTATTATAATAACGAAAGACCATGTTATTCATTAAATTATAAAACCCCAATTCAATATAAAATTGAATCAGGGTTCTAGTGTTTTTTTATAAAATGTCTAATGGATTCTTTTATTTTGCAGTAATAGTTTTAGTATTAGTAATACCAGTATTACTTTTAACATTAACTGTAACTTTAATATTATTATTAGTAATAAAATTAACCATATCTTTAACTCTAACAGTTTTACTTAAATTAGATACATGATTACCAGATAAAGGACCACTATCATAAACTTCTTCATAATCTTCATTATCTTCAGTTAATTTAGCATAAATAATATAAGAATACTCTTCAATATAATCATCATTATTATCTATAAATAATGAAAAACTAAATTTCATATTATCTAAATCATCTAAATTAGAAAACTTAAAATTACCAATCTCAGGTTTACTAGATTTAACTTGATTAGTAAGTTCCTTACCACCACAATATAAATAAACATCATATTTATATTTATCTTCATGTACCTTAGTAACTCTAGTATAACTACTATCCATACAAGACTCTTTATTACTATTAACCAATTCTTCTGTAATATATTTATTTTTATATAAATCATTAACAGAAACATCAATAGAAGATCCATCTTCTTTAGGAGCAAGATCCTTATTAGCTTGAATATAACTAACTGTTGCTTTCTTAACAGTCTCAGTCATTTCCTCATCACTTTCAGTCTTAGCTTTATCAATATATTTAGTAACAACAGGAATACTTATTCCCATTAAAATACTAAGTATAGCAATAGTTGCTAAAACTTCTACTAACGTAAATCCCTTATTATTCATAATTAATCCTCTACTTGGAAATCAACTATTTCACCATTATCTTTAACTAACTTAGTAATTGCATCTTCTGCTTTTTTTAGTTTTTCATCACAAGTTTTAGCTAACTTCATAGCTTTATTAAATTCGTTAATAGCGTCATCTAGTGGTACATCACCAGTTTCTAGTTTTTTAACTATTTCTTCAAGATTTAATAAACTCTCTTCAAAACTTAATTCTTTTTCTTTCTTCTCTGCCATAATAATCCTCCTTATTACCAAAATCCATTTTCTTTACTAAATATAGAGTTAGTACAAATAATATCACAACCTATATCATATTCTTTATCTACTTTTTCACATTCCTTATCACCATATATTGAAAAATTAATAAGAGTTAGACCAAATATAAATACAATTAATAATAAACTAAATATTTTTTACCATTCTTTATTAATTTAATAGTAAAAATCAATCCAATAATATAAAGTTTAATATTAAACAAAATAATAAACCAATGGTTAATCCTCTATTTTTGTTCTTATCTATTTTATATCACCTTAGTACTAATAGAACCATCATGAAATTCTACTTCTATTAAATCACCTTTATTAATATTTTTAACACTATTAATAACTTTATCATCCATCTTAGTAATAGTATATCCTCTTTGTAATGTAAGTAAAGGACTTAAAGTCTCTAATTTAGATAATAATTGTAAATACTTATTACTCTTATTATCAAGTAATTTATAAGGATTTTGTAGAATATAAGAATTCTTAATTCTAATAAGTTCTTTTTCTTTAATATTAGTTAAATTAGTTAAACTAAATTTTAATCTTTCAATTAAAGAATCAAATATCATCTCTTTAGATTGATAAATACTAATAGGATTCTTAAATATATTTCTAGAACGAATATCATTTAATTTTCTTCTATAATTAGTAACCTTATTATTAATAGTATTATTTAATCTAATATTAACTTGATTTAAATACTTAATAATATCTCCTATTTGAGGAACAGCCATCTCTGCTGCACCTGTAGGTGTAGGAGCTCTTAAATCAGCAACAAAGTCTGCTATAGTAAAATCAACTTCATGTCCAACAGCACTAATTACAGGTATCTTACAGTCATAGATTGCTCTAGCAACTATCTCTTCATTAAAAGACCATAAATCTTCAATAGATCCACCACCTCTGCCTACAATTAATGTATCTAAATCAAACTCTTGTGCTTTATTAATTTGTTTAACAATATCTTCTTTAGCATCTTCTCCTTGTACTAAAGAAGGAAATAAATATATTTCAACTAAAGGCCACCTTCTCTTAATAGTAGAAATAATATCTTTAATAGCAGCACCAGTTGGTGCAGTAACAACACCTACTCTAGTAGGAATCTTAGGTATTTTCTTCTTATGATCTTCTCTAAATAAACCTTCAGACTCTAATTTCTTTTTTTTTTGTTCATAAGCAATATATAAGTTACCAACACCATCTTCTAACATATCATTAACATATATTTGATATGCACCATTAGCTTCAAATACACTTATTTTACCAGTAACAAGTACTTTCATACCATCTTGAGGCATAAACTTTAAATTCTTAGTAGAACTAGCAAACATAATAGCATTAATCCTACTACCTTCATCTTTTAAAGTAAAATAGTAATGTCCTCTACTATGAGCTTTAAAATTAGATATTTCTCCTTTAAGAAATACTTCATTTAAATTAACATCATTATCTATTTTATATTTAATATATCTAGTTAATTGAGTAACAGTAATATACTTATCGTTCAAAGTATCACCTTCTATTTTATTTCTTCATGATATATCTTGTCTAATACTCCATTAATCATCTTAGTAACAGCATCTTCACTATAAGATTTAGATAATTCGATAGATTCATTAATAGATACTACAGAAGGAGTATCAGTATACATAAGTTCATAAATACCTAACATAAGAATTGCTGAATCTACTTTGTTTAATCTATCAATAGTCCAATCTTTTAAATATTTATTAGCCATTTTTTTGATTTCTTCTTTATGTTCAATTATCCCATAAATACTATCATGAACAAATTCATTTTCTACTTCTAATTGTTCTTTAATTAATTCATCAATATTATAATCAAGATTAGTTTCTTCAAATATACTAACTTGATATAACACTTTCATAATAATTTCCCTTAATTCACTTCTTTTTTTCATTTTATCACCATCTTAATTTTAACATAAATTTAATTATTTTTGTTTTTAACTTCTTTATTTAATTCATATAAATAACTTAAAGCATCCATTGGAGTCATTTCTAATGGATTAATATTTTTAATTTTCTCTTCAATTTCATTAATTTTAGGTTCATTTTCAGACTCAGTTAATTCAAATAATGAAGTCTGAGTAAATGTCTCTTTCTTTACACTCTTCTTTTCATAAACATTTAATATTTCATTAGCTCTAGAAATTAATGAATCTGGTAATTTAGCAAGACTTGCTACATGAATACCATAACTTCTATCTACTGCTCCAGGTTTTACTTTATGTAAAAAAGTAATTTTACCATCTTCTTCTATAGCAGATACATGAACGTTTTTTAAGTTCTTTAAATCTTTTTCAAGAATAGTTAATTCATGATAATGAGTAGAAAACATAGTCTTAGCTTTAATCTTATCATGAATATATTCTAGTATAGCTTGAGCTAAACTCATACCATCATATGTAGCAGTACCTCTACCTAGCTCATCAAATAGAATTAAGCTATTTGGAGTAGCTTCACTAATAGCATAATTAGCCTCTTTCATTTCAACCATAAAAGTAGATTCACCACTAACTAAATCATCTGATGCCCCAATTCTAGTAAATATCTTATCAAATATAGGAAGAGTAGCACTCTTACAAGGAACAAAACATCCAATTTGAGCCATTATAACAGTAATTGCACATTGTCTCATATAAGTTGATTTACCAGCCATATTTGGACCAGTAATAAGTAAAATATTAGTAGTCTTATCCATAACAATATCATTTGGAATATACTTATCTTTCATAACTTGTTCAACAACAGGATGACGACATTCTATTAATTTAACAGATCTATCATCAGTAATTTCAGGTCTAACAAACTTATATAAATCAGATACTATAGAGAAAGATTGTAACATATCTATTTCACTAATAATTCTAGCAGTTTTTTGAAGTCTCTTAACATATCTTTTAATAACTTCTCTAATATCCATAAATATCTTATATTCTAAAGCAATTATTCTTTCTTCTGCTCCTAGTATAATGTTTTCTTTTTCTTTTAATATAGGAGTAATAAATCTCTCAGCATTAGCAAGAGTCTGTTTTCTTTCATATCCATATTCTTCTTTAACTAAAGGAATTTGTCCCTTAGATACTTCAATATAATATCCAAATACTTTATTGTATCCAACCTTTAAATTCTTAATACCAGTTCTTTCTTTCTCTTCTTTTTCCATAGCAAGAATAAAGTCTTTAGAACCACTACTAATACTCTTTAATTCATCAAGTTCTGAATTATAGCCTTCTTTTATTAAATGTCCTTCATGTAATGTAAAAGGAGCATCTTCTAAAATAGTCTTATCAAGTAAACTATATAATTCTTCAAAAGTATCAATCTTTTTATCAAATTTTAATTCTTTTAATATCTCACTAATCTTAGGTAATACTTCTATAGAACTCTTTAATTGTAATAAATCTCTAGCATTTAAATTACCATAAGTAATTCTACCAACTAATCTTTCTAAGTCATATACTTGATCTAATGCTTTAATTAAATCATCTCTAAGTATAAATTCAGTACTAAGTAAAGATACTAAATCATATCTTCTTTCTATTTCATTCTTATCAGTTAATGGATTAAGAATAGTATTTTTTAAATATCTACTTCCCATAGCAGTCTTACACTTATCAAGCAACCATAATAAACTATATTGTCTATCTCTATTACGTATAGTTTCTACTAATTCTAGATTATTCTTAGTATTAACATCAAACTCTAAATACATAGAAGATTTAATAATAGTACAAGTTTGAAGATGATGTAGATCACCCTTCTTATTTTCTAAAATATAATATAGTAAATGTTTTAAAGTATTAACTATTCTTACATCTTCTATATCTTTATAAATATATAAATAATCATTATTATCTAATTCTTCTTTAGTAATAGTAACTAAAATATCATGATTACTTCTTAATTTCTCTACTATCTCTCTATCGATTGAATCATTAACAATAACTTCTTTAAAATTATTTCTAGTAATTTCCTTAATAACTTTATCATTATCACCCTCTATCAAAGTAGCATATACTTCTCCAGTAGAAATATCTATATAACTAACACCAAAACAATAATCAAAATCATATATATTAGCAATAAAGTTATTTTCTTTACTATCTATATTAGAATCAATTCTAGTACCTTTAGTAACTACTTGTATAACATCTCTTTTAACCATACCCTTAGTTTCTTTAGGATCTTCTAATTGCTCACATATAGCAACTTTATATCCTTTATCAATTAATTCATCTAAGTATGATACATATGCATGATGTGGTATTCCGCACATAGGAACTCTTTCATCTAAACCTGCTTGTTTACCTGTAAGAGTAAGTTCTAACACTCTAGAAGCAAGTATTGCGTCATCAAAAAACATTTCATAAAAGTCCCCAAGTCTAAAAAAGATAATACAATCTTCATATTTATCTTTAATTTCCATATATTGTTGCATCATAGGACTTAATTTAGTTCTATCTACTTCACTTCTTTTCATGTAAATCACCTATGACTTATTATAACATTTTATATAAAATAAAAAAATAACTATTTCTAGTTATTTTGGTTGTATTATAAATAGTGTTGGTGAAATATTCATCACACTATTTTTATTTA
>CALYOH010000067.1 GCA_945228905.1 uncultured Caryophanales bacterium | reverse complement strand
GTAAATTGAAAACAAAATCAGTTCAATTTACTAAACTCATTATACGTGTTATAATAAAAAAGGATAATAAATAATAGGGAGGTTAAATATGTTTGGAGAAACAGAAATTGTTGACGAAAGAATATCAATAATTGATAGCAAGCATAGAATTATCATCCCTAAATTTACTAAAGTAGAAGTAAATGAGAAATTAATTCCACAATTTAATGCATTTACTAATATATTATTGATATTTAGTAAAGATGAATTTTATAAAAGAACAGAAAGATTTGAAGAATATTTAAGAGAACAAATTTTATCTAAAAAAATTACACCTCAAGAAAAAAGGCAACTACAAAGAGTATATTATGGACACTTATCTTTTATGCCCGAAGAAGTAGATGGACAAAGAAGAATGTTTGTTCCTGAAAGAGCTGTATCTAAATTAGAATTAACTGATAAAATATTTATAATAGGAAAAGAAACTCATATAGAAATATGTAAAGATAAAGAAACATACGATAGAATATTAGCAGAAAGAGAATCAAGAATAAGGAGGTAGGTTATGTATTGCCCAAAATGTAATGCAGAAATAACAGGTACAGAAAGTGCATGCCCAGTATGTGGAGTACCATTTATCCAACCAACATCTCCTCCAACAACACCAAATGGAGCACAAGTAATAAATCCAGATAGTGTTGCTCAAGCAGTACAAAATGTTGTAATGGAAAAATCAGCACCTCTAAAACAAAATGCACAACCAATGCCAACAACAATAAAAAAAGAAAGAAAAAAAACGTCGCCAATAATAATCATTTTACTAGTATTATTTATTATTTTAGGAATACTATACTTTTTAGCATTCACTGATTTTAAACCTACAAATAGTAGTAATACAACAAATAATAAATCAAGTAATACAAATACTCAAGATGATGGAAGAACTAGCTATGGTGGTTATAAATTTGACATTCCTGAAGGATATTCAGTTAGAAAGACAAAGAATGGACTAGAAATTAAAGGAACAAATGTTTTCTATACAATAGGAATAGATTATACAAATTATTATGAAACATATAAACAGACTCTTTGTGCAAAATATAATATTTCACCAGAAGATGCATCAAAGACAAGAAAAGATAGAAAATATCTTATATATAATGTAGAAGAAAATAGAAAAGGTACTTTGTTTGTTACTGATGCAACTTATGGTTTAACAGTAGCCGGAGTAATAATAAGAAAAGATAATCAATTTGCTACAGAAGAAGATATTAATTTTGCATTAGATTTAATAGATAAAGCAACAGAAAATATGATAGAATATACACCAGCTACTGAAGATAATATTGGAGAAAATGGAGTAAAAATATATAATATTTATTCAGTATTCAGTAAATAATTAGAAAGAATAAAATTCTTTCTTTTTGTATAAGGAGGTATTATGAATACAAAAGAATATTTAGGAAAGATGGTCAAAGTAAAAATAGATAGACCATATGGATCAAAACATCCAAAGCATGGTTTTATATATCCATTAAATTATGGATATGTACCAAATACTACAAGTGGTGATGGAGAAGAACTAGATTGTTATATCTTAGGAGTATTTGAACCAGTAGAAGAGTTTGAAGGTAAATGTATTGCTATTATTCATAGAACAAATGATAATGATGATAAATTAGTAATTACAAAAGAAAAAGATTATAGTAATGATCAAATAGATGCACTAACTGAATTTCAAGAGCAATACTTTGAACATATAATTATAAGGAAGTGATAATATGAAATATGAATTTTTTATAGCAGGAAGAACTAGAAATAAAGATTATATATTAAAAATATGTGATCTATTTGATAAATATAATATCTCATATTATTGTTTTTTAAAAAATGATAATACAATGAATAGTTATGGAGAAAGCAATCAATCAAATGATGAAAGAATGGATGTATTTGAATCATTAGATTTAAAAAGTGATGTAGTATTAAATATTTTTAATGAAGATTTAGATAATGAAAAAGCATCTAAAAATTTACTACTTGTCTTACCAGCAGGAAAATCTGGACACATAGAAGCAGGTATCGCATATGGTATGGGAAAGAAATGTTATGCAATAGGTGAATATGAATCAACTGATTCTCTTTATAATATATTTGAAAAAATATTTGATACTGAAAATGATTTAGAAAAGTTCCTAAAAGAGTACCAAAATTGACAAAATATCAAAAAAAAGTTATAATCTACGCGTAATGAATCAATTAGTTATTCGCGTTTCATTACCGTGATGTATTTATTAATACATGGTTAATAATGATGAGAACCAAGAATCTCCTCATGAATGACAAATCTAACTATAGTAAATATAGTGGTAGTATTTGCTGTTCATGAAAGGAGTTTTTTTATACCACAAATATAAAAAAGGTAATTATTATGAAAAAGGTAAATGAAAAGAAATATTATGATCAAGTAAAAGATTGGAGTTTCGATGAATTCCAAATAAAAACAGACGAACTAACTAATTGGAACATGTATGAAATATTAGAAAAAGTAACAAATGAAAATTCAAAGATTCTAGATTTAGGAACAGGTGGAGGAGAAAAAGCATTATCAAAATATCCATCTTATGTAAAAGAAATACTTGGAACAGACTATTCAAATGCAATGATTGAAACTGCAAAAAACAATTTAAAGAAGAGTGGGCGTTCTAATGTATCATTCAGAATAAAGAACAATCTAGAAATGGACACAGAAGATGATTATTATGATGTAGTAGTCGCAAGAAACACAGTAACAGATCCGAAACAAATTTATAAAACTTTAAAAAAGGGTGGAGTATTACTTGTCCATGGAGTAGACATGTTTGATTGTTTAGAATTAAAACTAATATTTGGAAGAGGACAAGCATTTAATGATAAAAAACCAATAAGCATAATTGATTATGAAAACATATTAAATGCAGGATTCAATGAAGTAGAGTTAGTTCCAATACATGTAAGAGAATATTTTAAAAATGAAGAACTATTAAAAAAGTTCTTATTAAAAGTTCCAATACTAGATGATTTTTCAGAAGAAGCTGGAGATTTTAAAGATTTCTATTTTCCTGAAATAGAAGATGAAAAACTAGATTACTACATAGAAAGAAATACAACTGAAAAAGGAATTTGTCTTTATAGAAGATATTATGGAATATCTGCAAAGAAATAAAAATATATGTTATAATAAACTAAAGGTAGTGGAATAATGAAAGAAATACTTACAAATAAAAAGATAGCTGTCTACTATATAGTAACAGGAAAATATAAAGCATTATTTCCAGATTTTTTAGATTCTCTACAAAATTTTTTTCCTGATTGTAAAAAGATAGTTAAATTAATAACAGATGGACTAGAAGAATATAGAGACTACGAAAAAGGAAATGTTAAAATAGATTTATGTCCAAGAATAAATAATTATCCATGGCCAATAGTAGCTTTATATAAAACATGGCATATTTATGAAAATTGGGATGAAGAATGTGATTATGCATGCTATTTTAATGGTAATTCTATTGTAAAAGAACATAACTTAGATGTCTTTGATTTAGATAAAATTACATTCTCATATCATTCATTTAATTCTAAAAACAAAAAATATGATCCATGGCCATATATAGATATAAGTACTCAATCAAGAGCATATTTAGAAAATGGAACATATGAATATATACAAAGTGGTTTCTTCTTTGGACCTATAAATTTAGTAAAGAAGATGTGTGAAGATACTATTGAAATGATAAAATATGACACAGCTAGATTTATGTTTGCACAATGGCATGATGAATCATATATTAACAAATGGTGTGTAGAAAACGAAGATATAGTAGTAAAGCAACATGTTATGACAGTATATGAAGATTCCATAGACAAAGATTGGTTTATTTATTTGAGAGATAAAAGAAATTATAATATAAACAAATAAAAAGGAAGATTATCTTCCTTTTTATAATGCTAAAAGTGCAGTTGCAATTTGGAAATATACAAGTAATGCACAAGCATCAACTATAGTTGTAATAAATGGACTTGCCATAACAGCAGGGTCAAAACCAATCTTCTTAGCAACCATAGGTAATGTACAACCAATTAGTTTTGCAATAATAATAGTAATTGCTAATGTAAGACATACTGATAATGATACCATTATTGAAACTCTATCAATTAATAATATCTTTACAAAGTTACATACTGCTAAAACTATTGCACAACATACAGATACACGCATTTCTTTCCATATAACTTTAAATATATCTTTAAATTCAACTTCATTAAGTGATAAAGCACGAATAATTGAAACAGATGCTTGTCCACCAGCATTACCACCAGTATCCATAATCATAGGAATAAATGCTGTAAGTACTGCACACGCTGCAAGTTTATCTTCAAATCCTTGGATTATTTTACCAGTAAATGTAGCGGATACCATTAATAGTAATAACCATGGTATTCTAGATTTAAAAGTTTCAAATACAGATACTTTATCATAAGGTTTATCCACTGGTATAATGGCAGCCATCTTTTTCATATCCTCAGTAGCTTCTTCTTCTAATACATCGACAACGTCATCGATTGTAATGATACCAACTAATCTTTTTTCAGAATCAACTACAGGCATAATAGTAATATCATATTTCTTAAATATATTAGCAACTTCCTCTTGATCCATTGAAGTGGTAACATAACTATCAATAGGTTGCATTAAGTCTCCTACAACATCATCTTTATTAGCAAATAATAAATCTTGTATTTTAATCATACCTTGTAATCTTCTTTGATTATCAACTATAAATACATTATCAATAGTTTCATATTCATCGACTCTTTTTTTCAATATCTTAATAGCAGATTCTACAGTCATAACAGATTTTAATTCTGCATATTCAACAGTCATTAAAGATCCAGCAGAATCTTCTTTATAGTTTAATAATCTATTAATATCTTTTCTAGTATCTTCAGAACACTTTCTAAGTAATTTATCTACTATATTCGCAGGCATCTCTTCAAGTACGTCTGTCGCATCATCTGAAGACATCTCTTCAATTAATAAAACTGCTTCTTTATCTGATAAATAATTTAATACTTCTGTAGAAATAGTTGTATCAAACAATCCAAATACTTCTACAGCAGTATCTTTCTTTAATAATCTAAATAATTTAACTATCTCTTTAGTATCAAATTCACTTAATATTTCCGCAATATCACTTGAATTCATTTCAGATAGTTCTGCTTTTAATATTTTATAGTTTCTTTCTTCTAGTAATTCTCTAATTCTCTCTTCCATAAATAACCTCCAAAAATGATAAAATTATAACCCGACGGATAACTCGATTCCATTATAATATCACTCCTTTCAGTTTTTTTTCCGATATGAATATACCTTAATTTTAATAAAAATTCAATATTTTTTATTATTTAAATTATTTATTTTACATATATGTTATAATAAAAATAAGTATATTTAAGGAGACTAATATGAAGAATGAAGATTTAATAATAAAGTCAAAAGATAAATATAAATTATCATGTAGTATATTTAATGTTAAAAAACCAAAAGCAATAATATTAATGATTCATGGTATGGAAGAACATAAAGAAAGATATTATGAATTTGCTAAATACTTACAAAAGAATAATTATGCATCTATTATAAGTGATTTAAGAGGACATGGTAGTAATGCTCCTAAACTAAGTCATATAGCTGATAAAAATGGAGATAAATTATTAATAGAAGATGAACAAGTATTAATAAAATATATTAAAAGAAAATATAGAGGCATAGATATCTATTTATTTGCTCATTCTATGGGTACATTAATCGCAAGAAAACTACTACAAACTAATAGTAATGACTTTAAAAAAGTAGTATTATCAGGATATCCAAATCCACAAAAAATCTCTAGTATAGGAATATTATTAACTAATATTATTTCATTCTTTAAAGGTAAAGACTCTCATTCTAAATTAATTAATAATATGGTTTTAGGTAGTTTTACTAAAGCAATTAAAAATAGAGAAACAGACTTAGATTGGTTATCTTATAATAAAGATAATATTAATAATTATATTAAAGACAATTTATGTGGAGTAGAATTTACTTTAGGTAGTTATAATACACTATTTCATTTAGTAAGTGATAT
>CALYOH010000066.1 GCA_945228905.1 uncultured Caryophanales bacterium | reverse complement strand
TCATAAAAATTAAAGTTAAAATAATACTTGACTTTATTTAGATTGTCATAAAAAATAAGAATTATAAATTTTATTATTTAAATATACTTTTAAATATAGCATTTAATCCTTTATTAATTGCTTTATCAACTGTCTTATTATAAACTTTCTTACCTAATTTATAACCAATGCTACTTTTAAGTTCTTTTTCTTCTTCTCTTTTCTTTTTAAGAGCTTCTTTTTCAGCTTTAGCTTTTTCTTTTTCTTCTTCTTTAGCTTTCTTTGCTGCTTCATCAGCTTCTATTTTTTCTTTTATTAATTTATCTAATTCTTCATATGCAGAGTCTCTCTCTATTGCTTCATCATATTTACCTATTAAAGGAGATGAATTAATAATTTTATTTCTACTTATATCATCTATTGTTCCCATATTACTTTGTGGAGGAAGTATTTTAACTCTTTCTACAATTTCTGGTTCTCCATTTTCATTTTGGAATGATACTAGTGCTTCTCCTGTACCTAAAGCAAGTATTGCTTCTTTTGTATCAAATTCAGGATTTGCTCTAAAAGCATCAGCAGCAGTCTTAACAGTTTTTAATTCTGCTGGAGTATATGCTCTTAAAGTATGTTGTACTCTATTTCCAAGTTGAGCAATTACTTCATCTGGAATATCTAATGGACTTTGTGAAATAAAGTATAATCCAATTCCTCTAGATCTTATTAATTTAACTACTTGAGTAATTTGTTTTAATCTATATCCTGGCATTCCATTAAATAATAAATGTGCTTCATCAAAGAAGAATACAATTTTAGGTTTATCTAAATCACCAACTTCAGGCATATTATTAAATAAATTTGTAAGTAACCAAAGTAAGAATGATGCATATAAATCAGGTGACTTAAATAATTCAACTGCATGAAGTATATTAATTGTACCCTTACCATCTTCTACATTAATAAAATCATTAATATCAAGTTCAGGTTGTCCAAAGAACTTATCTGCTCCTTGATTTTCTAATGTTAATAAACTTCTTTGAATTACTCCAACACTTTGTGAAGTGATATTACCATATTTAGTAATAAAATCATTTTTATTATCACCTACATATTGTAGTAATAATCTTAAATCTTTTACATCATCTAATTTCCAATTATTATCTTCAGCAATCTTATAAACAATCGCAAGTACCCCTTCTTGTGCCTCAGATA
Organism: uncultured Caryophanales bacterium; assembly: GCA_945228905.1. GTDB lineage: Bacteria > Bacillota_I > Bacilli_A > RF39 > UBA660 > UBA3789. The sequence goes on along the minus strand of CALYOH010000066.1, from coordinate 4,982 downwards.
AACCTAACATCATTGATAAAATATCTGGTCCAACAGAATCTAATGTAGTTCTAATTGAATGACCATATTCTCCAAAAATATCCCAAAATCTTACTGGAAACTTTTTATATTCAAATCCTTCTAGTTTTAATTTCTCTACTCTACTAGTAACGTTTTCATTTTCTACTCCAGTAACTGCAGTACCACCTAAATCTCCTTTAACATCTGCTAAAAAAACAGGTACTCCTGCATCAGAAAATGATTCTGCCATTACTTTTAGAGTAATAGTTTTACCAGATCCACTTGCTCCTGTAATTAATCCATGTCTATTTGCCATTTTAGGTAATAGATAAACTTCCTTTTTATCATTTTTACCGATTAGTAATTTTTCATTAAAATACATATCATCACTCCATTTAAATTTATTATAACATTAAACTCCAGAATTAAAATCTAAATCATCAAATTCAATTAATTCCATATCAACTAATTCTTTATCATTAAAAGTTAATTTAAATACTTCAGGTGCACTAATTCTTCTATCTAATATAGTTTTACCTTTATAACTAAATTCTACTTTATCTTTAGAAGCTTCTTCTAAATCACAATATTTTAAACAATAAAAAGTCATTGCATAACCATGAGTAAATACACATACTCTTTTATCTTTATTATTTTCAAGTATCTCATCTATTACTTCACTCATTCTGTTTTGAACGTCTAATTGGCTCTCTCCACCTATAGTTTTATAGTTCTCATCTAAAAATTGCATCTCAAACCAGTTAGGTACTTCATCATCATTTGGAATACCAACTCTTCTTTCATCAAGTCTCTCATCTATACTACATTTCAAATTATGTCTTTCCATCAAGTATTTAGCAGTTTGTATTGTTCTAACACAATTACTACAATATATTTTATCTATATTATTAAATTCATCCTTCTCAGATAATATCTTAGCTCTTTCTTCTCCTAAAGGACTTAATACTATTTTTTCTTCTTTAATTATCTTTTCTTGAGTAGTATTATACTCTTCAATAAGATCTCTTCCTAATCTTACTGAATGTCTTATTAAATATATAGTTGTCATAATCCACCTCAATTTTATTGTATCAAAAAAATAACTATTTAAATAGTTATTTTCTTTTATCAATTACTAATAAATCTTTATTATATTCTTCTAAAGCTTTCTTTATATCTTTAATATTCCTTGTACCATAAATATATTCAGCGCCACTACATACAAAATATACTGCATCCTTAGTAAATAATACATACTTAATATATTTCCAAGCAATACCACTTCTAGTCTTATCATTAGTATCAGTAATACGAAATTCATCTATTAATAATTCACCTTTTAAATTATAAGCAGTAAATAATAATGCAACAACTAAGTATAATACAAATTCTATAATAATTAATATAGTAAAGAAACATAATGCTTTTACTAATGAAAAATATCCAAAGTTACTACAAACAATCATTAATATTAATGCAATTAAACATTGTATAAATACTAAATAAGTATATTTTAAATATTTACCATTTTTACTAAAATGTTTACATATATCAAGTCCTAAAAATTCATCTGCTATTGTTAATATTGAACTTTTATTAAGATCATACTTAATCTTCATATGCATCACCTATTATAATTCTAACATTTAAATTTATATTATTCAATTAAAACTTAATTAGCTTTTCCCAAGGTAAATTACTTTTACCAAAATGACCATAATTAGTCGTCTCTTTATATATTGGTCTATCTAATTTTAAATACTTAATTATACCCATAGGAGTTAAATTAAATGTACTTTTAATTTTATTTAATATCTCATCTTCTGGTATTTTATTAGTACCAAAACAATCTATAAATATTGATACAGGTTCACTTACTCCTATTGCATAAGATAGTTCTATTTCACATTTATCTGCATAATTATTATGAACTATATTTTTAGCAAGTAATCTTGCCATATAAGCAGCACTTCTATCTACTTTAGTATAGTCTTTTCCAGAGAAAGCTCCTCCTCCATGTCTTGCATATCCTCCATAAGTATCTACTATTATTTTTCTACCAGTAAGACCAGAATCTCCTAAAGGTCCACCTATAACAAATCTACCAGTTGGATTAATTAAATACTTAGTATCTTTTAATAAATACTTTTTAGGAATAACTTTTTCAATTACTTCTTTCTTAATAGTATCTCTTACTTTTTCAATTGATACAGTATCTTTATGTTCACAAGATACTACTACTGTATCAATTCCAATTATTTTATCATCATCATAAATAACACTTACTTGACTCTTACCATCTGCTCCTAAAAAAGGATAATCTTTTCTAACACCAGTTAATTGTTTAGTAAGTTTATGTGCTAAAGATATAGGTAATGGCATATACTCTTTAGTCTCACGACAAGCATATCCAAACATAATACCTTGATCCCCTGCCCCAATATCATTAGAGTCCATACTATTATTAACTCCCATAGCAATATCAGGTGATTGACTAGAAGTATTAATTATAACTTTACAAGTCTTATAATCAATATCATAATCTTTTCCAAAGTAATTAATACTTTTAATTGTATCTCTTACAATCTTTTCAATATCAACTACTCCTTTAGAAGTTACTTCTCCAGTAACAACTACCATATCCTTTCCAACTAATGTCTCCATAGCAACTCTACTCTTAGAGTCCTGCTCCAAATAAGCATCTAGTATACTATCTGAAATTAGATCACATAACTTATCTGGATGACCTTCAGTAACACTTTCTGAAGTAAATATTTTCTTCATAAATCCTCCTTCTCATTATGTAATCAAGCAAAATAAAAATTACTCTAAATACTAGAGTAATTATTATTTTATTATTATTCATAATTATCACTCAAAGTATTTACTTTGCCGGTATTAGCACCTAACTTAAAAGGTTGCTGTGGAGTCATAGAGCCGTTCTCTCGTCCACTCTTGATAACATAATGTAATTAAATTATATAATATTTAAATTTAAAGTCAACTTATTTTTTAACAGTTCCAGTAGAATCTTCATCAGGTTTTACAACATCAAACATAAATTCAACTTCAGAACTATTAATTATAGAATCTATCTTTTCAGGAGTTAATTCATCAAATATATCAAAATCATGTTTTCTACTATTAATAAACTCTCTCATAAAATCTCTTAATGATACATATAAATCTTCTGGTCTTTTATCAGGATATTTATTAACTAAATATTTATATGTAGCTTGCATAATCTCATCTTTATTTCTATCAAACATCATATTATTAAATTCTCTAGCAGTTTTTGCTGCATAATCTCTAGTTTGTTCATTTATCATTTCAGCTAAAGTTCTATTTGTAGCCTTCATTTGGGCTAATATAGCTTGTTGTTTTTTATTATCACTATAAATACTATATTCAGCAGCAATTCTTTGAGTATAAAGTAAATTATTAATATCCTTTAAGTTAAGATCTGCATTATACATCTTTCTATACATATATCTAGATACTTGTGCATTATTAACAAATTCAAATACAGCAGTAGGAGTCTTTCTTCCTAGCATCATTTCTATTGCATATATTAATTCTTCATTATTAACTAATTCAGCAGTAATATCAATTGAATTAATAACAATATTTCTTGCTCTAGATAAATAATCTTTTCTTTCATCTTCATCTAATAATGATAAATTAGTTTTTTCTAATAAGAATGCTTCTAATTCTTTATCAGACATATGAGTAAATCTAGTTCTTAATTGGAATAATACTTTCTCTCTCATCTTTTCTTTTTCTTCTTGAGAAAGATACATATATTTAACCGGATCAATATTAATTCCTTTATAACTATTCATATCATTAACTTCTTGTAGAGTATGATATATTTCTAACATTAAATCAATACTCATATTATCAAAGTTACCTAAAATATCACCAAATTTACTTTTATATTTAGGGTTAATTCTAATACCATTATAAACTTCAGGTATTTGTCTTTCTATTTGTTTATCATTAATTCTTACTAATTCACTAAATCTATTCTTAACTAATATATAACTAACTAAGTCTCTATAATCATTACCATTAATTCTCTCATAACCCATAGAATTTAATTTATCAACATCTCTAAAGTATGAAAATAATCTTCTAATAGCAATATCTTCATCATATATTTCGCCAAATTCAGAAACTAATTTCTTTTTAGTCTCATCATTTTTAGTATCCATATAAGTCTTAATAAATTTACAAGCACTTTTAGCAGTTTCTAAACCCTCTTTCATTCTTTTAGCAACATCAGTACTTTGTAATGAATATTCTTCTCTAGAACAATCAACTACTCCTCTTAAATACCTATCATAATCTTGAGCATTCATTATTTTAATTTTAGCAGCCATTCTCTTTTCAAATAACTCATATTCTTTCTTAACTACTTTATAATCTTTTAAAGCATAAGATCTTAAATCATTATAACTAATAACTCTAGTAGGAGATATCTTTTCTAATTCTTCTAATCTTTCTGCAACATATAATGCTGCTTTACTTCTATTATTAAATCTAATAAATCCATATCTCTTATTAAGATTCTCTTCAAACTTTTTCTTTCTATAACTATTATCATTATAAAGTAAGTTTAATCCTACTACATATAAATTAATAGAACTAATCTTTATTTGATTAATCTCTCTAGTATTACCATTAATAAACTCTTCTCTAGTTATTTTAATTCTATCTTTTAATGCATCATAAACTTCTGCAAGCTCTTCTGCTCCTACAGTATGTATACTATCATTATTAACAGCCCTACATTCTATACCACTCTTATATGTAATCATCTTATCACCTACTATAAAAATTATAGCATAACTTCAAAATAAAAAAAACTAGTAAAAATACTAGTTAAATAATTTCGTGAATTTTTATTTGGATGTCCGTTTTTTTTAAATAACGGAATTAAGTTTGTTTATAGTATAATATCTTCCATGTTTCTTTGTAGT